>JBCNVJ010000272.1:0-5722 GCA_039630255.1 Fervidobacterium sp.
ATTGTACCTTTTACAACAAGTCTAAAATCAGATACTTCATGGTTTTGTCTTAAATGTTTGAGGCTGATAAAATGCAATATTTTAATTTTCAGTTACATTTTTTGATTTTAAGAAAGATTCTTTCAACATATTTATAAATAATTTGCCAGCTCAGAAGATTAGCTCACAATCTTGACCAAATATATAAGTTCAAAATATTATTCACAAGCTCTATTCGATCTAATTTGCTATATCTTTCTGAATTTTTCCATATATTTCTTTTACATCTTTCTCGCTTAAAAACTTTTCCAAAACTAATTTTAGTGATTTTTCTCCAAGTTCTAAGATGTTCTTATTAAAACTAAAATCGTATATTTGATTTCTTTTTCTGAGAAATCTTTCGATTTGATCTCTTGTATAATCGTCTAATCTTGGTTCAAGTTTCAAAAAAGAAGCTATTTTCTCGGACAATTCTATATTCTTAATTTGCTCTGAATCAATTGAGAAATAAAGCATTTTCACGAGAGAATTTACTATTTCAATTTATTATAGCTGTTTTGGTCATGTAAATTCAAATTTTTCTCAGATAGACTTTTTAAGAGTTCATAATAACATTTACAGAAAAGTTCTTTTTGTTTTTCATCTTTGAGCTTTCGGAAGAATTCTTCAAAATTTCTTAAAGTGACTTATTTTGTCTAACATACTTTCTGAACTCCTTTTTTCCAGAAAATTTTTGTGTTATTACAATAAAAAATAGTATTTTTATAATCCTTTTTACATATGATTAACGATCGATTGTGAATAATATATCCCATGTATTGACAAAACTTATGTGTAATGTTAGTTTGTTTTTTATACCATAAAATACCAAAGCTAATAAAAAAACAGGTCGGAATAAATCCGACCTGTTTTGACTTTTTCACCTACTACTGTTTTCCAAACACTGTCCACCATGCATATAATGGTTGTTCGGGTGTTCCAAAATTCTGACCGTTGAAATCATCTACGACAGCCCATGAACTTCCTTTCTTGATTGTACTTCTTATTGGAATCGAATATCCGTTCAAAGTCACAGTACCCTCGACAGTAACGTCGTTTGATTGAGGTTTTGTCGTTAAAATCCCAACTACAATCTGACCGGACATGTTGGAAAAATCATAATCACGATTTCTTTCATAAGGTGTAACAAAGTACACATTGGATGCTTCTGGATCTGTTAAAATAACAGTAGCTCCTGATATGTTTGTTTTGAATTTCACTTTAAATTCCGAAGAAAATTTAATTCCAAAAACAGTTTCAGTAGTTGAGGAACTTATCGCATACAACGAACTATTATTGGCTTGTCTTTCCTCCTGCATTCTTAAAGAAATGGTCCAACCACCCGGTACACTTTGCCCTTCAACAGATGCCTCTGCCCTATCCATGTGGTCTGGTCCACCAACAAACAACTCAGCGGCATTCAGATTTACCTGGTCTATCTGATAGAATTCTGCAAATCCTCCAGGATTGGTTTTTGCAGCATACAATCTTCCGTTTAAATCTTTAAATTGAACAAAAACCGTTGGAATACCGAATGAATCTGACGCATCTGTAACTTTAACTACCAATCTTTCAATACCACCACTAACTGGAAGTTCAGAATTAATCGCCTGATTTAGCTTAATTAAACCTGCTCCAGAATCGTTATCCCAGCCAGGTTTGTCTATATCTTGCGCCGTATTTTCCAAAAGCTTTCTTATTTGCCAAACCTTTGCATTTGGATATTTCTGTAACAATACGGCTATAGCACCCGTTACATGCGGAGCAGCCATCGACGTACCTTGATAGTAATCATAAGTACCTTTGTTGGTTACGCGAACATTTGAATTATGACCTCCATAGCCTCTACTTGATGTACCAGGCACTGTTGATAAAATCGTAACACCCGGAGCACCCACTGTAACCATATCGCTTCTGCTCGAAAAGTTTGTTGTTCTGTAACTGCCACCATTGTATTCTACCGCAGCAACTTGTATAACGCCTGGGTAATTAGCTGGATACTGATGATGCGAGTCAGAATGATTATTTCCGGCTGAACATACCATTGCAACGTTATGGGCAAGTGCATAATCAAACGCTGCTTTCATTGTATGGCTGTAACCCCAACCACCCCAAGAGTGATTCATAACTTTTGCTCCATTGTCGACTGCCCAAACGATACCTGCTGCAACGTAGTCATCTCCAACGTATCCATTTCCACCGACCAGCGCTGGATCGTCAAAAATAACTATCGGCATTATTTTCGCATTTGGGGCAACTCCGACGATACCTTTTCCATCTTTCTTGGCAGCTATCGTTCCTGCAACATGTGTACCATGTGCTCCACCGTAAGATGAATCCGCACCCTCTTGGAGTATCTCCTTAGTGTAAGGTCTATATCCTTTTGTAACCTGTCCTTGCAAATCTGGATGTGTACCGTCAACGCCAGTATCGACAACAGCCACAATTACATCTGTTCCACTTGCCTCATCCCATAAGCTTTGTGTTATTCCCAAGGCTTCAAGTCCCCATAGCTCATTACTTAGCTCTTCACCATAGTTTCTATTGTTCGTTAAACTAATTCTTTCCTTCTTAAGCATTTCTGGATTTTTCTCAACTACTGTTGGCTTTATTAAATCTCTTTTGTAACTTGGTTCTACATATCTAATCCCGGTTATTCCAAGACTGCGAATCTTTTTGTATGCATCCTGGATTTTTCCGTTAAATTTTATTGAAACAACTTTTATCTGAGGAATTTCAAAAACAATTTTTCCATTAAGTGCTTTCGCAATTTTCTCAACTGATCCGTAGTCTTCGTATCCAACGAGTATCTTTCCTTCCACGTATTCCCCATCTTTCAATTCACCAAAAACGATACCATAACCATTTGGTTTCACTATCTTGGTTATATCAAATTTCGGTTGACCATCACTTTTATCCTGAGAACGCGGTTCAAATACCGTCTTTGGGCTGCTACAGGAAAATATAGCAAGAATAGCTATAATTATTCCTAAAGTAATTAATACTCTCTTCATTCAAAATCCCCCCCTTCTTAGTTTTGACCAGTAATGAAACGATGATAAATATCAGGCCTAATGTTGCCAAAGCCGAAGAAATTATTGTCGTCCCAAAGTATTGATAAAGCTCTTGATTGGTCTGCAGGATCTACTATATGAGCTGCAAGCAGTTCATTACCCCACTCATACGTCTTGTGTGCCTGAAGTTGTTTATACGGATACCAAGCCTTAGCAGCAAAATCTATCCAAGCTTGCGGCTTTGAAGCAGTTATATTTGAATGATGATAGTCACTGAACTTGATAGAAACCGAACTGTTGGGGGTAATAAATATTGAGTACGAACTGGAGCTTGGATTAGTTCCCAAAGAGTAGTAACAATAATCATTGATTACGTAATCGTATAACCATATATCATAGTAGTAAACTGGTTTTCCTTCGGTAGTTTGTGATATGCCAGTATATGTCCAGCTGAATGTTGGATCTCTTGATACATTTGTTGAACCATTAACTGGTGAGTTGTATGTAACACTAAGCAGAGGAAGCGGTATAACATCACCAATTACAGTGTATGGCGCCTCATAACCATCGTAGACAGAAGAAACAGCATACCACACTTTTTTACCAGGTTCAAGTTGAGCTGAATAATCATAAAAACTGGATGTTCCTGCTGGAACTATTCCTATGGGTTGATATGAAATTCCATCAAAAGACCGATAAACTTTGTAAGCTTTTGGTGCAGTCTTACCCGAAGCTGAATACCAAGGTCTCCAAAAGATTCTTACAAACAAATTTGCACCTTGCGGAGCAGCCGTTATCTTTGGTGTATCCTTTCCATAATACTCCACAGCTTGTGCTCTTGTATAGGAAATTATATTGTATCCTGTTGGAGCAATTGTGGTGTATTTTTCAACAATATATGGATTAATTGCCGTAGCTGGTGTTCTTGACACGTATATGTAAATTATCTTCTCGTACCTATTGTCGTTCATATCGTAAACATCAACAAAAACCGGAGTCATGCCCTCAAATTCAGCTACAGATAGATTAGCACTTACTACTTGACCATATCCAATCGCACGAGGAGCTGTTAGAGTACCAGAACCCGGAACTCCACCAACTTTGACGTACCAGAGGTTTAACGTGTATTCGGTTGAATTAACTGTACCAGAAGCAATTATATTGTTTGTAGATATAAGATATCCTGTATCTACAAGTTTATTGCCATTAACATCTTTAAATTCAATGGACACTTCAAATGGTTTTTCCGAAGTAGTTGGACCCAATTTTGCAACTCTTATTTGAGTTTCAAACTCCATGATTTGTCCATCTTGTAATCTTAAACCTTCAATATACGTCTTTGCATAACCATTCTTTTCGATTACAACATCAAAGTCCGTGCTATTTGATAATGTTATGTCGTTGAATTCAACTAATCCCGACAAGTTGGTGATTTTAGATTCAATAACACTTGTTCCGCTTTTCAATTTCACTGTTGCACCTACAGTTGCACTACCAGCCTTGTAGTCTGTTACATACATCTTAAGTGAAGCTTTACCGTTGTAAGGAGCACTTACTTTAAAAGTACTTGTAGCTTCCCACCTTTACCATCTGTGAACTTTAAGGTAACTGTTTGTGGTGTATCCGATTTTGTGGTTGGGAACCAATAATACCTATTGCCTAAGATAACTCCAGGACCAGCTGTTTTTTGAATTGTTATCGGATCACCATTTGGATCTGTTACATATTTGCTAAGTTCTATCTCAACAGCCTTACCAACTTTTGTGATTTGGTCGGGTATTGGAAGTGCCCGAGGTGGTTGATTTGGAGTTGGTTGCGGATTTAGAGTAATCTCAACATGTGCATAGCTGTACAGACCCTTTGAGTCAGTTGCCTTGACTAAGAATTGATAAAGGCCAGGTTGTCTTCCTTCCTGTTGTATTCGATACAAACACCTTTGCACTTGTTATTTGCGCACCATATGTCTCTCCAACAAGTGTAAGAACGATTGCATCACCTTCAGGATCAGAAATTTCGCCAGATAAGTCTAACTGAATTGTTTGCCCCACTTGGGATGTCTGAGTATATTTACTGTTTTTCCAAACAGGTGCATTATTTGGAACAACTGAGACATTAACAACAATTCCCGCTTTTGATTCTCCACCTTTGTTATCTGATGCTTTCAATACAAATTCATATGTCCCTTGTGATGAAGGTGTGAATTTGAATTTCTTATCCGATGTAATGCTTGCTTCTACCCCTGTCGGTTTTTCTAATATACTTATCGTAACAGGGTCACCATCTGGGTCTGATACCTTGTCTGACAAATCAAAAACAACCTCTTGTCCAACAGTAACACTAACGGTGTACGAAGGCTTCGTCCAATTCGGAGATTTGTTAAGTACTCCTTGAAGCTCCGTACAAGAAGAGAGAAAAGCTACAAGAAAACTCACTATCACAACCAACATAAAAACTACCCTTTTCACTTGATATCCCCCCTTTTAAAAATGTTCGCCGAATTTAATTATATCAAAAATCAAATTCCTATGTCAAGATAAACCAAATAGAAAATTAATAGCGTGAAAAAATCAGATTAAGAATTCAAGAAAAAGTTTTATCGTATTTTCATAATCTTTTTTATTTATCATTGACAATGGGCTGTGAATGTATCTTGCCGGTACTGATACCACTCCTGAAGGAATGCCTGTAAG
>JBCNVJ010000273.1:0-1274 GCA_039630255.1 Fervidobacterium sp.
TTTGTAGTATCAGACACCTCAATTATTAGTTCCGTGAATGTTTCTTTTTTTTCATTTGTGGTCTGAAAATCAGGACCTTTCGAAACGTACGATTTTATATCTATGGTTGAGCTTGCATCAAATTTTTCGTCTTTATTCAACATTTGATGGTTACTTTCATTTTTACTGTTTTCTTGATGCACGATGTTTAATTCTCTTGAATTATTCCACGCATAGAAAGTTGCAAAGGAAATACTTAAAAGTATTATAGAGACTATTATCAAAATTATGGAGAATATTCTATTCACTTCTATTTGCCTCCTTGTGATTTTTAACGTGGCTTTATCTTATTGTTTTTATCCACTCTTTGAATGCATTAGTTATAGGCAGTCTTCTATCTTTTCCAAATGCTCTGTGAGTAATCTTTGGACCTGGAGGGGTCTGTCTTCTTTTGTATTCATTAGCATCGACCATCCAGGCTACTTTTCGTACGGTCTCTTCATCGAACCCCTCTTCTACAATATCGCTTACGCTATGATCTTCTTCGACATAGAGCTTAAGAATTTTATCAAGTGTTTCGTAAGGTGGTAATTTATCTTGATCAGTTTGATTTTCTCTAAGTTCCGCGCTTGGTGCCTTTTCAAACACGCGTTTTGGTATAATTTCCTTTCCTGCCTTCTCATTTACATAATGGGCAAGCTTGTAAACGAATGTTTTGTACACATCTTTTATCACAGAATACCCACCTGCCGTATCTCCATAAAGTGTGGAATATCCTGTACTACTTTCACTTTTGTTTCCGGTTGTTAGCACAATCCAACCAAATTTATTTGACAAAGCCATCAGTATAACTCCTCGAATTCTTGCTTGGAGATTTTCTTCTGTTATATCAAATGGCATCCCCTCAAATACAGGTTGCAACGCCTTTAAATAAGTGTTGTATATATCAGTTATCGGTATAGTTAAATACTTTATACCAAGATTTTCAGCTAATATCTTTGCATCTTCTTTACTGTGCTGTGATGAAAACGGTCCTGGCATAGAAACTCCGACAACATTTTCACGACCGAGAGCATCGACAGCTATGCAAGCCACTAAACTACTGTCTATCCCTCCACTAAGACCTATTACCGCCTTTTTCATACCATTTTTGTGTATATAATCCCTTGTGCTAAGTACAAGGGCGCTGTACACTTCTGCAACAGTATCAAGAGGATTTTCTATTCGATTTTCAATCGTTGTTACATGGTTTTAGAATTAATACGGAACACTCTTGTTTTAACCTACTAATACAT
>JBCNVJ010000274.1:0-1736 GCA_039630255.1 Fervidobacterium sp.
CATACAAAGGTGCTGTAAAAGATGTTGTTTATCAGCTTGTTGGTGGACTAAGAGCTGGAATGGGATACGTTGGCGCAAAGAATATATTTGAATTACAAAAACGGGCGAAGTTTATAAGAGTTACACATGCTTCAATAAAAGAAAGTCACCCACACGACATCATAATCACAAAAGAGCCACCAAACTATTGGTCAAGCGAAAGATAAAAAATCCGGACGTATCCGTCCGGATTTTGTTTTTTGCTAATTCCATTTATTCTTTGATGAAAATATCATCTTCAGTCCTATCTCAATCAATCCTGCTGCAATGATAGCAATAACAAATTCCCAAAAACCTATCTTCAAATACCCAAGAGATTGGATTACAATAAGTACACCTAAGATTGACAAACCAAGTCCATTTGGGAAACTCTTAAGCATACTAACAACACCACCGACAATTGCGACACTACCAAGTACAAGCCAAACTGGAGATGTAACTGAAAGCACAATACTTAATAATATGAATATGCCCGCAGAAAGCAATATAATTCCCCAAAACATACTGATCACCTCTTCAAAGTAGTTCATAATAGTAAATCAGAATTACCTTTTTGTAACTGGGTTACCCGATAGACTTTCATACTCAAATAATTCAGCAAATATCTCACCTTGGTTGCTTATTGTTTGAGCACTTAGGTTTTTGGTTTCTATCCTTCCACTATTTGAGACTGATTCAATCTCAAGTGTCTCACACAACATTACTCCTTCATTATCTAAGGATTCAATAACTCCTTTTTCAACTTTTATTAACCCACTGTTGTTAATTGATTGTATTATTAAATTCTTGGAATTCAACTCCCCCTTATTTGTAACACTCTCAGCATAAATCTCGTCTGAGTTAATTTTACCATCTTTCGAGATGCTAATCACTTCTGAACTTATCGACTTTGCACTAAGCTGTCCATTAACAAAAAGCTCTTCACACTTTACATTCTCTACGTTTGCTCGACCATTGATAACAACCTTTTCACGATTCAAACTATCCAAATTATGTTTTCCAGAAATCACACCAAGATCAAAATTTCCATCCTCAAATACAAAAGAGCTATTTGAGAATATCTTGTTGGCAAACGGAATGTTGAAAGAGACTATGTATCTCTTACCCAAAACATTCGCATTTCCAAATTCCTTGCACATCACAGCGTTCAGGTCACCTTTAACTTCCCCACCTTTCCAGAAAATTTTGGACCGTACACAACTGAGATTACCATTGAGTGTTCCAAAAAGTTCAATATCGGAATTGACTGCAACCACATCACCAAATAACTCTCCTTTAAGAACCAATTTGCCATTAGTAAAAGAAAGATTCTTTTTTACTTTCTCACCTTCTTTAATTTCCACAACTGTATTGACAATAGAGTCCGACTTAGAAGTCTTTTCCTCCCAACCATCCGACTCAAATATTATTTTTATGAGCTTTTCTGCATTGTCAGGACTCAGGTCGCCTTTCTCAACAGCTTCAAGTATCTTTCTTAACTCCATATCCAACTTCGCCCCCTATTCTTCTATCTTTATTCCAGATATAATAGGTTTTACGAATAACTTTACAGTACCAAGAACGCCATTAACAAACAAATTATTAATTTCATTGACAGTACCTTTTACACGTGGTTTTATTCCAGAATAATTGCAGCCTACGATCTCGAGCTTTCCGTTTATAGTCCCGCCATCCCATTTTATCTTGCAGCCAACAGC
>JBCNVJ010000275.1:0-1093 GCA_039630255.1 Fervidobacterium sp.
ACCAGTCTCTTTATGTTCTAAGTTTGGTACAACCTCTTTGAAAAGTATCACGATATCTTCTTTATTCCAACCTTTGCTTCTTAAGTATCTTATTTTTACAATAAACTCGTCAAGCTTAGCAGGATCACAATTTACCTTACCTTTTACAATACCTATGTCCTTGAATTTATTGAGTTCAACCTCCTCGTCTTGTGTATAGAATTCTTCGTATTCTTTTTCGCCTGTTGTATCGGAATTGAAAAAGTAACATGGCCATTTGCCTTGCTTTGGAAGGATGTGCACTAACTCGCGTGCTTCTTGCTCACTTTCACATATGTAAGGGCTATAACCTATCATTTCAAGATATTTTACAGCCAAATCATCAAACCGACGCATATAATTTTCACTAAGTTTTGGAAAGAATAACTCCATATTATTAGCAAGAATTGTACTCATAAGACAAAGTATTCCTGATTCCTTAGGTGTGATGAAATACCTAAGTACATCAACAGGTGCGACAAGTGGCTGTCTTTTTTCAATTCTATATTTAAAGCTATCAAGTAAACTTCCTTTACTGAATGCAACGTTAGCAAAACGCGCTGTTGATACATTCAAATTTTTGCTGTAATTTGCAAGGAAGAGTTCCATAATTCTCTTGCTTGCTCCCATAAGATTTACCGGATTTGCAGCCTTATCGGTTGATACAGCAAAGTATTTTTTCGGTTTTTGCTTGCTCAGTTTTTCGAGTAATTTAACGTTATTTAGTACATTTACATCTATCAAACGCATTAGTGTGTATGGGTCTCGCTCACTTCTTACATGTTTTAGTGCCGAAAAGTTTAAAATATAATCGTATGGTCCATTTTCTTCAAAGAATCTATCGAATATTTCACTACCTAAATCGATACAAAAAGTTCGAAAATCTCCATCTATGTAACCTATTGAGCTTCTCAAATCTCTAACAAGCTCGGCTAATCCATTTTCATCTATATCGATTACATGTAGTACAGATGGATTGCGCATAAAAATTTCTTTCACAGTCGCTGAACCTATACTTCCCGCCCCACCAATTACAAGAAAAGATGAGTTTTTAATTTCTCTTTGAAGTTTCTCT
>JBCNVJ010000276.1:0-2390 GCA_039630255.1 Fervidobacterium sp.
TCTTCCTCGAGCGCGCAACCAGACCCAACATCGAAACTGCGACTCTAACCACACGCTTGATCCTCCAGAATTCGAGTGGTCACGATATCAGTGGTCAGATAAAACAAAAACCACTCGTTTATCTTGAAAACGATAGAGATAAGGTTGTTGATAATGCAGGACAAGTTATTTTAGTCAATTGCACGAACATAACCGTTAAAAACTTAGAAATATCGAATATAACAACCGCTTTTATGCTTTACAGAACAAACAACAGCAGTTTTGAGAACTTAAAAGCAATAGATAATTTTTACTATGGTTTCTACGTTCTTGAGTCTAACAACAACAGCTTCAAGGATATTATGGCTAAAAACAACTCTGCATACAGCTATACAAGTTTAGCTGGTCATTCATTTTCCAATGCAAACATCTATGTTTTGAATTCCATAAAAAACACCTTCGAAAATGTATCGACTGAAAAACCATATTATTCTACCGGTATACGCGTTGAAGGTTCATTCGAAACACAGCTGAATAACATGACTGCAAAGGAACTTTATAGTGGTATAGTCATCAAAGATACGCAGAATACAACTCTTTCAAATGTTTTTATCAGCAACAACTATGAGGGGATATATTTATATGGATCGCACTGGAATCGCTTGAGTAACGTTATAATCGACAACAACACGTATTATGGAATCAAGCTTTATCTTTCAGGAAACAACACCATTTCAAATCTCACAACGATTAAAAGCAGTTGGGGTATTCACGTATATTATTCGAATGACAACTATCTAGTTAATGTTACAGCAATTAAAAGTTCTTCTCATGGAATTTACTTGGAGTACTCAAACAATGTCTCTCTAATCAATGTTAAAGCAATTGAATGTTATCAGGGAATTTACCTATACTACTCCTCCAGATGCTACCTCGAAAACGTTACAACAAAAGATAACGAACGAATTGGAATTTATTTATTCAATTCAAATAGGAACGAGCTCAAAAATGTGACCGCGATCAACAACACCTACGGCATTTACCTCGGCTATTCTTCGATAAACATAATCTCAGACGTTGTGGCAAAGAATAACACGTATAAGGGTCATTGGTATGATAAGATATGCGGGATCATGTTCTTTGAAGGCTCTTCCGAAAACATCTTGAGGAATTCTACTATAACGGAGAACGATATTGGAATATGTTTTGTGAACGGTACCTACTACTTCACCAAGGACAACGTCTTATACTTCAACAACATCTTTGCAAACAAAAATAACGTGAACATCTCAGGCTTAAGCAGGAATCGCTGGTATTCGCCATACAATATAACATACTACTTCCAAGGAAGAAGTTTTGAAGGTCTTCTTGGAAACTACTGGGGAATCCTTAATTTGCCAGACAACAACAACGATGGAGTTTACGATCAGCCTTACACGATCTTAGGCGATGAAGTCGATCTTTATCCACTCGTTCGCCCAACATGGGAGTTCAACTTAACTCCTCCAGAGTCTGAGATAGTTGACATAACACCGAGGTACGGAGGTAACAATGGCAGTGTAACGGTTAGGATAGAAATCAAAGATCCAAAAACTACAGAAATCGACAAAATCTCAGCTTGGCTGAAGAGAGGTGATCTATGGATCCGTGGAAATGTGATAAGTGGTAATTTTGATAATAGGATCCTTAGCTTGATTGTCACTTTCGATCTAAGAAATGCTTCACCTGGAAAATGGGATGTAGTAGTTACTCTGAATGAGACGAACATAACTTATTTGGATGGTTTCGAAGTATTAATAGGCGGAGAACCATTGCTGAAGATGGAAATCGTTGGCAGAGGAACAATAAGAGTTGGAACAAATGGTACCTACTTCTTGAGAGTTTACAACCATGGTACAGTTGATGCCGAAATGGTTTTCCTGAACCTTTACTTCGATGAGCCCCAGCTTAAAATAATGAGCGTTGAAGCTTTTAACGGCACATGGTATGAAGTTTGGAACAGGAGTAAGATCAAAGAAAACATTGAAAGAGGAATGAGAGATTATGAATATTTATGGAATGTGAGTTATCAAAGCTGTAACGTAACGATGAAAGATCACATTCGAGGAAACGTTTGGAGCGTCGTGAACAACTCATCACAAGTCACTTGTCTTTCTGAAGCAGAGCTGAATCAGCTATTAGATAATACACCGCTCGAGAACATATACTTTGCAAGAGAGCTCAATCTGAATAGAAGTGAGTTGAAGAAAATTGTAAACGATGTTGTGAACGAGCTTTGGAACGAAGTTAAAGAAAATCCAGACGAATGGAAGAGCTTTAGATTTTCAGAATGGAGCGAAGAGAAGAGAAGGGAGTTCATAAATAGAGTTCTGAACAATGTCTCAATAGTAATCGCTCGTATTCCTGTGGAA
>JBCNVJ010000277.1:0-3115 GCA_039630255.1 Fervidobacterium sp.
GTATCTGAGAATTTACTTTTGAGTGAAAAAGCAATAGAAGACCATATAAATGCCAATATATCCTTGGCAATTCAGATCTTAGGTTCGAATAATTATAGAGAATCGCTTGAACAGATAAAGAAAATATACCAGGTAAACTTACCTGTAAGATATGTGGATATTGATATAATTTTGAGTGATAAAGATGGAAATATAATTTCAAGCACAGGCTTTTATGCAAACTACGAAAAATTGCACTTTAAACCTGCTCAAAATGGTAACGATAGCTTTCCTAAGTTCCTTTCTTTTCTACCTGGTACACGAAGATTAATCATATATACTTGGTTCCCATTTAAAAGCGATTATATTGTTTTTGCATTTTACGTTAATCCGAAAATATATGCAGACATAATAGAGGCATTTGTCAACGCGAAGATCGGAAACGTAAGAGAAATAGCAATCTATATCAACGAAGAAGATCGGTGGGATAGTGGTGTAAAGAGCCTAGACAAGTTCATATCTTCTGGTATACAAAATGAAAAGGTTGTAAGCACCTTTTTGAATGTTTTATTTTACAAAAAATACACTCTTCATAAATACCAATCTGCAATTACACCGTTGTATCTAAAGGTTTCAATGAGTTATGTTGGTTATATTTACATAAGTTTGTTGGTTGTTTTTGCATTCATTTTAACAGTGTATATATTCACATATCTTTCCTCGAAATCATCAATAGAACCATTCGCAACAGATTTAGCTATGTTAAACACAGCTGTTAGTGAAATAGGGAACAGAGGTATACTGCCACCTGCAGGTGATTTTAAGCTCTCGGAATCTCAGCAGTTTTATGAGACTCTATCTGCAATGCTTCAAGAACTCAGTGCAACGATGGAAGAACTTGAAGCAACAAATGAGGAACTTGAAAAGGCTTACAACGATATTAACAAAAAAAGTGAAGAGTTTAAAAGTTTGCTTTTGAACATATCAGAGCGACTTGCAATAATAGCGGAAGGATATGATGAGGACACAGGACAACATATTTACAGAGTCAAGTTGTTAAGCGGTTTTATCGCGGAAAAGTTGGGACTTGACGAGGAGCAAGTTGAGCAGATTAAGATGTTTGCAAGTTTGCATGACATAGGTAAGATCTTTGTTCCGAAAGAAATTCTTCAGAAACCAGGAAAACTTACATCAGAAGAGTGGGATATTATGAGGCAACACACAATATTTGCAAAAAGAATACTCGATGTACCAGGTTTTGAAAGTGCGCTCAATATCGCGCTGTACCATCATGAAAACTACGATGGAACTGGATATCCTTTCGGTCTAAAAGAAAAAGAAATACCTATAGATGCTCATATAGTTAAACTTGTTGATGTTTACGATGCTCTTAGATCATCCAGACCATATAAAAAAGGATTTACACATGAAGAGACCCTTAAAATCATTCTTGAAGGGGATGGAAGAACTTCACCGGAACACTTTGCACCAGAGCTACTTGAGGTACTCAGAACATATTCAGAAGATATCAGAGTGCTTTGGGAAAGTATAAAATAGATTAGTAAAGCAGTTAGGACACTATTATTAGCTTATTCTATATTGTCTCAGATTGCTCCGAACTGAGAATCTTAGAATATCTTTTTTCGAAACTCTTTGTCTTTTTCTAACTCAGCAAATGCATCAAATAGTGTTTTCTCAATCTTTTCTTCTGTTTGCGGATTGAAAACCTTGAGTCCCAAAAACAATTTTGTTTCGATTCCAGACTTTGAAAGCTTTTCTAATAATCCTTTTCTAAACATTTCTATCATGAATGAAGCATATGAATACATTACAATAATGTAGTTGTTCTCGCTGTATTTGAACACAAAGTCACCAGGTCTTGTCATCCCAAATAGAGATTTTTCGAAAACTTCTTTTTGCGTTTCGTTTAAAGCACCGATTTCAATCGCTAAAATGGAAATAGCATGTGATTCTCTTTTAGACAGTTCTTCATACTTTCTTAGTAATTCCATTCCTAAGGGTTTTTCATATATTTCCTTTATTTTTTTACCTTCCTGAAATTCGTAAGATGTGACGGCGTTTTCTTCACGTAACTTCCCCAGAGCAGCATTGTACAATGCACTGATCTTTCTAATTCTTCGTACAGAAAGATAAATTACTAAAGTAAGCGTTGCAGATGCGGCTATAAAAAGCAGAAACCAAACCGACCACGTGCGGGGATGTGTTGTTTGCTTTAAAAAGTATGAATTGAACATTTTATTTAATTCGCCCGTCGAATTGAGGAAAATCAATTGTTTATCTATTTGCTCAAGTAAGATTGTGTTAGTATTTTTTTTAGTTGCAAATTTCAATGGTACAGGTGAAAACACATAACTTGTTTGATAAACGTTTGGGAACTTTTCACTATTCACAAGGAAAGATAACCTGCTTACAACGCCATACTTGAAATTGCCTTCGTTGACTTCCCTAAGTACATCATAATAAGTATCAAATTCCGTATACTCAACTTTAATGTTAAAGCTTTCAAGTAACTCTTTAAACCTTTGATAATAAATATCTCCCCTGTTTGCAGCAATTCTCTCCCCGTCAAGCTCTTTTAGTTCTCTGAAATTAACACTTGATACAAGCACACCCCAATTCATTACAACAACTTCTTTGTTGAAACTGAAGTTTTCTTTTCTTTCCTTAGTTTCTGCTATAACCATCAACAGATCAATTTTTCCCTCTTTAAGTTGTTCCATAAGCTGGCTGAACTCACCAAACACAAATTCAAATTTGGAAGCCTCCTTTCCGAAGGCTTGTTTGAAAATATCAACAAACAGTCCTTTGGGTACCCCTCCATCGTCGTAGCAAAGAGGATAATTATCGTAATAGCCAACTTTTAGAGAAAAAGATAGACCAAATAATAAGAACATTTGCACAATTACAAAAGTCCTGAGACTTTTCATATATTTCCTCCTTTCAAAAAATGAAAGATGGCAAAGTTATTTAATCAAATTATATCATATATTATACAAGAATTATCTTGACTAATCAAACTTATATGGTAAAATTCCAAACGTTGGGTGCAACCCAAAAATTCACACGCTTACCGTTTCCTACCTCGGTGCTCTTGCCTTTTTCAATAAAAAAGGTT
>JBCNVJ010000278.1:0-2334 GCA_039630255.1 Fervidobacterium sp.
ACGTTCAAACCCAACAATTAGAACGATTGAAACAAATAGCTCAAGATATACAAAAGAAGCTGGCAATAGATGTTACTGTTAACTCGAAAGCTGCTAATTCTTTAAAGCAGTTAGCGCAATCTTTACAGCAGATTAAGCAGAACTCAAATATAAAAGTTTCAATTAATGTACCACAGAACATAGAGAAAAATATTCAAAAAATTGCATCAGCATTAAAACAATTATCTAATGCTAAAGTTAAAGTTGAAAGCAATGTTACCAACGCAACAGTCAGTCGATTGGCTGATTTAGCAAAAGCTTTGCAAAAATTATCGCAAATTCAACAAAAAACATTTAGATTTCGTGTGTATGTTGAAACTAATGTAGATAGTGTTGACATAAATAAACTTCAGCGTCTGTCCTCTACATTGTCTCGTGCTGGTTCAGTGAAACAAGTGGTTCAAACTTCGGTGGCTGATACGGCTACAGCTTCTGCAGGTGGATCTGGTGGATTTTTTGGTGGACTTAGAAACTTTTTTGGTGTAGTTGCGCGTGGTGTGACGGGAGCTATTACTTATGCATTTCGTGGTTTGATGGGCTTTCCACGATTTTTCAGTGGGCTTTATTCGTTTATGACTTTACCATTCCGTGTTTTTAATACTTTTCTAAACACAATAAAACGTTTGGATTCTATTATTTCATCTGTTTCGCAAGGAATACATTATGTTTCTTATTCTTTAGGTACATTAGGACGTACTTTGCTGTTTACTTCAATTACAATAGCCACAGCAATTCAGCGTGTTGTTGCAATGAATAATGAGATTGAAGAAGTTGCATATAGAACAACAGTAGTATTTAATGAATCAGCAAATTCGTTTAATACATTTTTGAATGTAATGAATGCTGTTAAAGATGTTTCTGAAAAAACTGGCTTGAGTTTGAGCAAACTTTCCGAAACATTGTACTATATAGGTGCAGCAGGATTTGGTAATCTTGAGGAAGCGCGGCAAATTCTTGAGCAAGTTGGTGCAGTAGGTGCATTGACTGGTACTGAACCAACAGAATTGTTCCGTTCGCTTGTACCTGTAATGGAAGCGTTTAATTTGACAACGCGTGACGTAACTGCTGCATTAATTCATATGGCAAAAGCAGCATATATTTCACCTGTTAATTTAGAAGATTTTATTACGCAATTACCAAGATTAGCTACATTTGCCGAATCAATTTATGTGTCGTTTGATGAACTACTATCACACATGGTTGTACTCTCTCAAGCTGGATTGTTGCCTTCAACTATTGGTAGTGCTTTATCGCAATTGTATTTGGATATTATTAAAAAAGCACCACAACTTGAAGCAATAGGAATACCAGTTCGTGTTAATGAAGAAGGGCAGTTAGTTGGTATTTCTTTTGATGAAATACTTAGAATGTTGAAAGAAAAAGCGCCAACAACCGAGGAAGCTAAATTGTTAGTTCAACAGCTTGGATTACAAAAACGTTCAACAATGGCTTTGTTGTTATTACTTGAAAACTATGATAAAATTCAGCAAGTTTTAAAGAACATAGAAGATACTACAGGTGATTTTGCAAACAACATGACACAAGCATTGAAGCAGAACATTCCATACCATTTTGAACGTGTTAAAGGTGCATTTGAGCAATTAATTAGTACGCTTATAGAAGTTAACAGAGATAAAATTCTTAAAGTTTTGCAGGATACCGAGAAATGGATACGTGCAATAACACAATCATTAGAAAGAAATGATATAAGAGAGTTAATACGCAAAATAGTTGAGCAATTGTTCAATTTGCTCAAAATATCCGTTTTGCTTGGTCTGATAATGATTGTCTTAAGTTTGATTTTGCGCTTTGTTGCCGCAGTGGTTGAATTATTGCGACCGATGAATATTTTGATTGCTGGATTTGTTTATGGCTTTGGTAAAGGGATGGGAATGATTGATAAAGGAAATGTATTTAGGAAGGATAATACACAAACAAATGTTTCTGGTTTGTTGAATATTTCTAATTTAGATTTGACTGCTCTTTCAAATCTTTTGTCAACTTATATTAGTGTATTTTTCAATTTAGGTGAAAGTTTTGGAGGTGCTATAGGAAGTTCATTAAAAGAGGTTTCATCAACTTTAACAAGTCCAAATGTTAATAATACTCTTAAAGTTGCTCTTGGAATTACGACAATTGCTGCAGCACTTTCTGATGCAGTAGCCGATTTTGCCGAAAAATTTGCTGATTTTATTAGTAGAACAGATTTTCAAAGGCTTTCAAAAGATAAAATTGCTAAACTAACTCCAGAACAACAAGCGATGGTAAAAATTGTTGAGAATTTTAGACCTATTT
>JBCNVJ010000279.1:0-13848 GCA_039630255.1 Fervidobacterium sp.
TGCACCTTCCACTTTTTCGATTACAACAAATTCTCCCTGTTCGAACGTTACTTTATCATCAAAAGAGACCGCACGCCACATATCTCCACCAACTTTGACTACTCCTTTACTTAATTTGTTGTCTATTTTTTCTATTACAACAGCTTCTTTTCCAACGATTTCATCCACGTTTATACTCCTGACTTCCTCACCAGAAATCTTTTTCGCAAGTTTGCGGGTTGAAAGAACCAAAATTCCGGATACTACTACAAATGTAAGAAGTTCAAAGAGAGTGTTTTCATAAAAATACGCCACAACTGCCGCAGCAAGGCTACCAAGTCCAAACCAGAATATAAAAAATGTGGGAGTAAATATTTCTATTACCATTAATACAACCCCGAATATTATCCAAAAAGCAACTGGTGTGAACATTGTATACCCCCCTTCGTAATTTAATTTATCATGTTTCAATTATTTCATAATTCAATTTTTTGTATTGTTTTCATAAATTCGATAAACTTTTCTGCAAGTTCTGGATCAAAATATGTTCCTTCCATTCTACGAATTTCTTCCAAAGCCTGTTTTGGTGTTTTTAGTTCAGAATCCCAATCAGCTGATACAAAGTTGGTTACTTCATCATAGTAATCTATAATAGCGATTATTCGTGCATACAATGGAATTTCTTCACCTTTTAAACCGTCCGGAAATCCTCTTCCATCCCAGCGTTCATGATGATGTCGCACAGTTGGTATGTATTTCCATAAACTTTCGTTAATTGAAAGATAGATTGTTCCCATTACTGGATGATCTTCATAATGTGTTTCGATTGTTCGTAAACGCGTGGGAGAATAAAGCATTAACTGTTCAATGGCTATTTTACCAACATCATGTAATATACCATGATGCATCATCTCGTTTGCCTTTTCCTCACTCCAACCCAAATATCTGGCAAATTCTTCAGATAACTTCGCTACGCGTTGCGAATGAGAAAAACCGTCTTTGTCTTCAACTTCCGTTAAAACAATTATGTTCGCAAACAAAGAACGCAAAAGTTCTTCTATTTGTTTGTTGGGTGGATTGATTAACCCAGCTTTTTTGGCAAAATACTGCAATATTAATCCATAATCACTTTCTTCATCGATGAATTCTGCTATTTTCTTTCCCTCTCTTTTAATTATGATCTTATCGCCTTCCTTATATATACAAGTATCTTTGTTCACGAATACGCACTCAGGTTCTTTGCCAAATGCCTCTTTAAACAACTTTATAAATGATTCAGTTAACAAGATATCACCACCTTTTGCAAGATAAAGATAACCTATGAATTTTTATAATCTAGTGATTTTAAACTATAGAAATTTCGTTCGATCTTTTTGCAATTTCATCTTTTATTCTTTCGACAAAGTTTTCAAGATTTACATCGTGTACATCTTTTCCTTGCCTTGTTCTAAGGGTAATGCTCTTGTTTTCTTTTTCCTTGTCACCCAATATAATCATATAGGGAACTTTTTTCAGCTGATTTTCTCGTATTCTATAACCAAGAGTTTCGTTTCGATCGTCAATTTCAACACGTATTTCATTCTGACTAAGTAGATTTGCCACTTGCTGTGCATAGTTAATATGCTTTTCCGAAACTGGTAATACAACGCATTGTATAGGAGCAAGCCAGGTTGGGAAAGCACCTGCATAATGCTCGATAAGTATACCAAAAAATCTTTCAATCGAACCGTAAAGCGCCCTATGTATCATAACAGGTCTCTTCTCACTACCATCTGAAGTTTTGTAAGTTAGTTCAAATCGTTCTGGCATTTGAAAATCCATTTGGATAGTTGCACACTGCCACTCTCTTCCTATAACATCTTTCACATGAAAATCTATTTTTGGACCGTAAAATGCCCCTTCTCCTTCAGCTACTTCGTAAGGTACGTTCATGCTTTCTAAGGCTTTTTTTAATCCTTCGGTTGCCCTTTCCCACGTTGCCTCATCTCCCATGTGATCTTCAGGCATCGTGCTAAGAGTTGCTCTGTAAGAAAATCCAAATATCCCGTATAGCTCGTTTATGAATTTTACTACGTTTGTAACTTCATCAACTATTTGATCTTCTCTACAGAATATATGCGCATCATCTTGGGTGAATGTTCTAACTCTCAACAATCCGTGTAAAACTCCACCACGTTCATACCTGTGTACTCTACCAAATTCGAACAACCTTATTGGCAAGTCTTTATAAGAAACAGGTTTATTTTTGTAAATCAGTATATGCCCTGGACAGTTCATAGGTTTAACAGCATAGATAACTTCTTCTTTTTCCGTAAAATACATGTTATTTTTGTAATGATCCCAGTGACCACTCTGCCGCCAGAGTTTTTCATGCATTATCAAGGGCGTACCAACCTCTACGTAGCCATATTTTTTGTGGAGGATCCTCGACAAATTCATTAACTCTTTAAGCACAGTCATACCGTACGGAAGAAATATAGGCATGCCAGCTGCTACATCTGTGTTTATAAAGAATAATTCAAGCTGTGGACCAAGTTTTCTATGGTCTCTTTTCCTCGCTTCTTCAAGCATTTTTAAATATTCATCAAGCTCTTCTTTTTTGGAAAATGCTGTACCATAAATACGTTGAAGCATGGGATTTTTTTCATTACCACGCCAATATGCACCTGATACGGAAAGTAATTTGAAATGCTTTATCTTACCCGTACTTGGCAAATGTGGACCCCTACAAAGGTCAATAAATTCACCTTGTTTATAGAAACTCACCTTCTCATCAGGAATCTCTTTAATTAGCTCGATCTTGTAAATTTGTCCCTTTTCTTCCATAAGTCTTATTGCATCATCTTTTGTGAGTTCAAATCTTTCAATTTTTATATCTTCTTTTATTATCTTCTTCATTTCTTCCTCAATCTTTGGAAGATCTTCTTCTGTTATTTTTCCATTTGCGATATCAAAATCGTAATAAAATCCATTCTCTATAGTTGGTCCTATACCAAGCCTTACATTTTCCTGACCGTAAATTCTCATCACTGCTTGTGCCATGATGTGAGACATTGTGTGTCTATATATATCCTTTGCTTGTGGATCATCAATTTTTATTATTTTTAACTCACAATCAAAATCAACGGACTTTTCTAAATCCCATAGCTGTCCATTTACTATCGCACCAACTGCGTTTCTCCACAAGCCTTCGGAAATTTCCTTAGCAATTTGAGCAGGTGTTACAGATTCAGAGTATTCTTTAATGCTTCCATCCGGCAATTTGATCTTCATAATGTTCAAGCACCTCCAAGATCTAATTTTCTGTAAATGTAGGCAAATAGTAAACAATCAACGACAAATCCATAGACAAAAGAAAATGGGACATTCAAATAATAAGGTAAAACAAAGATAAGAGACTGCAGTAAGGATGCACTCCACGAATAATAAAATGCATCTCTATACAATTCTATCATAATTACCGAAAAAGTTATAATAAACCACAAAAAGTTTAACTCCTGATATGAAAAGCTTTGGTACAACAATGAAAAAAGAAATATCCTGGCAATCTTCCATTGTAACTTTTCGTTGTACACTGATTCCAAAAGAAAATACAAAGGTGTAAGTGTGAAATACTCTCTGAACACGTTGTCCAAGAGCAACGATGAAAAAGCACTTATCCAGACAATAAAACCCACATATTTCACCTCAAAACATTACAATCCTATATCTTTCGCTATTTCTTTCATAGCCTCTAGTGACAAAGAATAGAATTCCTCAAGCGAAAGTCCTATATTTTCACATGATATCATTTGTTGCCTATTTGCGCCCTTCGCAAATCCCTTTTCTTTAAACCTATTTTTGAGAAACTCCACATCAATAAACTCAAGTTTCCTTTCAGGTCTTATGAGCGCTGCCGCTACAATAAAACCACTTGTCGGATCAACTGCATAAAGTGCTTTTTCCATCAAAGTTTCCGGTATTTTTTTCTCGCAATGTGCTAAAATAGCATTCTTGATATCATCCGTTACCAAATCTCCAAGTATTTCGACTGTCTTGTAACCATGCTCTTCAGGTTTATCTTTTGTGTAATCATAATCAAGATCATGCAACAATCCAGTAAGCCCCCATGTTTCCTCGTCTTCTCCAAAATGTTTTGCAAGTCTTTTCATAATTGCCTCGCAGGCAAGACAATGGTTTACAAGATTTTTGTTTGAGACATGTTTTCTTAAAAGCTCGAGGGCTTCTTCTCGTTTCAAGTTTACCACCTCCATACATAAATTTTAAACGTTCATTATTTAGTTCTTAATATTTTACCATGAAATCATTAATAATGCAAAAAGTACATAGCAAGCCTTATCAACAAAGTGAATTTAAGTTAATGTATCTTGGTTATGGTATAATAGTTTTGGAACTTTGACAATACCGGAAAAACAAGGTTGCTGAATAATAAAATGAGGAGGTATATTGCAAGTGTTAGTAGACCTACATACACACACTACAAGCTCGGATGGCACGTTAACTCCAGAATCACTTGTAAAAAAAGCAAAACTGATAGGTCTTGAAGTATTGGCTATAACAGATCACGATACTATTAGTGCATTTTATGAACTTGGTAATATATTTGAAGATGATATTGGTATAAAACTTTTGCGTGGGGTTGAGATAAGCGCCGAATACCCAACAGACTCACTGCATATACTTGGTTACAATTTCAAAGATATAGATGCTATTGGTAAGGTTTTGAATGAGCTTTTGGAATACAGAAACAAAAGGAACGAAATTATAATTCAGAAAATGAACGAAATGGGTTTCAGTGCAACCTTAGAAGAAATAAAACAAATAGCCAAAGGAGAGGCTATAGGTCGACCTCACTTTGCTCGTTTAATGGCAAACAAAGGGTACGTCAGAAGTATAGACGAAGCATTCGAAAAATACCTAAGAGATGGTGGTTTGTTGTTTGTTGAAAAAAGAAGATTAAAACCAAAAGAAGCAATAGACTTGATTAAAAATGCCGGTGGAATAGCTATCTTAGCACATCCATTTGAAATATTAAGGGCAAAAAATACAACTGAAGATGATCTCAACTATATTGAAAGACTTATCTTGGAGCTCGTAGATTATGGACTTGATGGCATCGAAGTTTTTTATTCAACACACGCGTCTTCCCAAACTAACGATTTATTAAAAATTGCAAGAAAATACGATTTAATGATAACTGCTGGTAGCGATTTTCATGGCGATAACAGGCCTTCAGTGAAACTTGGAATGGATATACCTTATAAACTACTGAGCAAGTTCCTGTGTGCTGTAAGCTGAAAACGAGTATCATCAGCTAATTTTATAAACACTGAAGTTAAGGTGATTGTTCATGGATAACAAAGAGCTCAGAGAATATAGATTACAAAGAGAAAAAAACAGCGGAGGCTTTATTAATGAAGTCCTCCGAGAGCTTGACGAAGAACAAAAAGAAGCCGTCATAAAATCACATGGAAAATGTGTAGTCATTGCTGGTCCTGGAAGTGGCAAAACAAGGGTGATAACTTATAAAATTGCGTATTTATTACTTAATAATATCAAACCATCTGAAATTATGCTTGTAACGTTCACAAGGGCTGCTGCACGTGAAATGATAGAAAGAGCGCAGCGGGTAACTAAAAAGGATTTGTCGGAAATGATGGCTGGAACCTTTCATCATGTGTGTAACTTATTGTTGAGAAAGTACGGAAGTGCTATAGGTTTGAAGCCTAATTTTACTATTTTAGATGAAAGTGATAGTAAAGATTTGATGAAAATATCAAGAAATAGATACGTAACATCAAAACAAATGAACAAAGCATTACCAACACACACCGAACTTTATTCAATTTATTCTTACTCAAATAACACGATGCTTACCCCTTACGAAGCCGTCGTTAGAAAAGCCAAAAGGTGGATACAAGTTATAGACGTGATAGAAAAGATATTCCAAGAATATGCACTCGAAAAAGAAAAGCAAAATGTTGTAGATTACGATGATTTGTTAGTCAAAACCTTACAGATGCTGGAAAACAATCCTCAAATAAGAGAACATATCTCATCGAAGTTTAAGTGGATACTTGTCGATGAATTTCAAGATACAAACATACTTCAATTAAAAATTGTTGAATATCTATCAGAAGTTCATGGAAATTTGTTTGTCGTTGCTGATGATGCACAAAGTATATATTCCTTTAGAGGGGCACGGTTTGAAAATGTTAGAGAAATCATGAAAGATGCAAATATCTTCAAATTGCAGACAAACTATAGAAGCACGGACAAGATAGTAGAATTAGTAAACCACATGATACCAAAAAACTCAGTTCCAAAAAAATTAAAGGCTGTCCGAACAAGCCCTCAAAAACCTGTTGTAGTGAATACTTATGATCATTTCGATGAGGCATCTTTTGTTGGGCAAAGAATAATCGAATTGATAAACGAAGGCTTTGGATATGAAGATATCGGTATTTTATACAGAGCACATTCTCACTCGCTTGAGTTGCAAGTAGAGCTCTCGAAAAGAAACATTCCATTTAGAATACTATCTGGGATAAGGTTTACAGAAACAGCCCACGTTAAAGATGTGATTGCTTTTCTAAAGATAATACTAAACCCTTATGATACAATTTCATGGACACGTATATTAAAGTTACTCGAAAATGTAGGTGATGCAACGGCTGAAAAAATAATTGCTCACATTATTGGAGAACATGTTGAAAAAACACCGATAGATGTTTTCTTAGAAACTAAAATAAGAAGTTCAAACATCGACGAACTAAAAAAAGTGATGATGGATTCAATTAATAGACCTCCACAACTACAAATCGAAAATTTCTACAAAGGGTTTTACGCAAATGTAATCGAAAGAGAGTATATTGATTTCAGAGACAGAGAAGAAGATATAGAAAGACTTATCGAAATGGCAGGTTTTTACGATTCCACAGAAGATTTTCTAAATGAGATACTCATTTCCGAAGATGTAAAAAGTGCTAATGTGGTGGAAACAGAAGGGAAAGTAACCCTGACGACTGTTCATCAAGCAAAAGGATTGGAATGGAAGATCGTATTTGTAATAGGTGTCAATCCGGGTGATTTTCCGCATTTCTTGGCTGCAAAAGACAATTGTTTAGATGAAGAGGAAAGACTTTTTTATGTTGCCATTACAAGGGCAAAGGATGTATTATACATAACACATTCTGTATTGTCAAGAAATAATTACAACTCATACAATCTTTACAAAACAAAATCTTTGGAGAAAGATTTTGTTGAAGAAATCCCACCCCATCTTGTTGAATTTTGGAGGGTCAGATAATTTGGATAGCTAGTGACGTTAAATGGTATATAGGTACCAGTGGTTTTTCTTTTGATGATTGGGTAGGAACTGCTTACCCGGAATACATAAAAAAAACAGAAATGTTCACTTATTACTGGCAACATTATGGTTTCAACAGTGTTGAGCTTAATTTTACATTTTACCAAATGCCCACACAAAAAGTTATATTAAACTTACTGAGAAGAGCACCTGCTGGCTTTAAATTTGCTGTGAAATTACACAATTCCATAACTCATGGAGGAAGTGTCGAGAATATCGAAAGTTTTTTGAAAGCTTGCAATATTTTAATCGAAGAGGAAAAGATGATAGGTTATCTTGCACAGTTTCCATATAACTTCAGAAAAAACGAAGAAAATTTGAATTATATAAGAAAAATCATACGAATTCTTGGACCGGTAAATATTTTTCTTGAATTCAGACACAAAAGTTGGGTAGAATGCCCTGAACTTACACAATGTTACAATAATGTTTATTTAGTAATACCTGATCTTCCCAAAATAATCGGATTGTTTCCATTGATAAGAGCCAAGAGCGAAACTGTTTATCTTAGGTTACACGGTAGGAATCCAAATTGGTTTACTTCCGACGAAAAAACACGTTACAATTACAATTATACTGAGAAAGAACTAAAAGATATAATTGAAATAGTAATTCCTGAAAAAATACAAAATGCATATGTATTTTTTAACAACTGTTACAGAGGACAAGCACTTAAGAATGCCTTGATGTTTAGAAATATCGTGGGGGGCGAAAAAATTGGGATTTTCTGACAGCAGGAATGAACGTAGTGAAGAGAATCAAGGTCAAAATACTTGGAAAGATGAAAACTTGTTTATTAAGGCTCTATCAAAAGGTGAGGAGGAGGCTTATAGGTACCTGTATAAGAATTACGCACCAAAGATAGGCGCACTTGTTAAAAGTTATCTTGGAAGCGATGATATAGATGATGTTATTCAAGAAGTATTTTTGAGAATCTACAAAAATATCAAAAAATTCAGAGGAGAGTCTAAATTATCAACCTGGATTTATCGTATAACAGTTAATGTTTGTAACAATGTTTATAAAAAACTAAAAAGCAAGGGAATAATTTTGGACATTACTGAATCAAACGAAAGTGATGAATACACATATCAATTTCCAACAGAGGAAGACGTGAAGAAGAATGTGACAGATGAAATTTTATATGAAAAGCTAAGAAAAATTTTAGATACACTAAATCCTGAAGACAGAGCGCTTTTGTTTATGAAAGAAATAGACGGTTTGACTTATGAAGAAATAGGAAACATACTTAAAAAACCAGAAGGTACAGTCAAAAGCAGGTTGCATTACATAAAGGAAAAGATAAGAAAAGCACTTGAGGAGGTTACGAGAGATGAATGAGGAGAGAGATAAAAAGTTTTCACAAATTCTTAAAACTGTCTCTGTAAGTTTTAGCTATAAACCAGGTCCTTTGATGGAAGAAAAGATAGTAAAGTGTATAAAAAAGCAAAAGCGCTTGGTAATTTTTTATAAATTGAGTGTTATGATCATTATATTGCTCATTGCAGTTTTCTTAGGTCCACATCAAGCCATAGTAAAAGAATTTGGTAAAGTTTTCTCGCTTTTCGAAAATTTTGAGAATCGGCTTGTTCAAAATGAAAATAAAACAAGTTTTGATTTGAAACCAAACATCCCAGCAGAAACATTTGACTTAAGTTTCAGTAACCAGAACATCGAAAGTGACGAAAATACTCAGTTCAGCGAAGAAGGTGATAAAGTATTCAAAATTATAAGATACGTTTCAATAGCAAACGACAACGGTTGGTAGGATTTATTATGATTACTAAGTTAAGAAAATTATCAAAAAATGGGTGAATGAAATTATGGAAAGATTTGAAAAAATAATTGGAAAAAAAGTTTTAGTTTTAACTTTTGTTTCATTTGTAGTTCTCCTTTTCTCAGATAGTTATTATGTTAGAATGATTTATGAATCCAGCAGATCAGGAACTCTTATACGTTCGGAGGAAGTTTACGAAACAGCGGATGTAAAGGTTGTTATTGTAAGCATGCCTCAAAGTTTCACATGGGTAAAGATAAAAGATAGATGGTATATTGGTGACACAAACACATTGGTGAGAACGTTTCCAATAAAAGATTTGGTTGATGTTGCTTATGAATATATAAAGGAGAAAAAATTGGACATATCAAGAGATGGCGTTTATAAGTTCAACGAAGATTTCTTTTCCATAGAAATTTTTGTTGTTGACAAGGAAATAGTAAGAGTTACAAGAAAAGTTGGTGATGTTACTACGACTATGTATATAAATAAATTTCCAAAGCAGTTTGATATGAAAAGCATACTTTCAAAATACAAGTTTGTAGAAGAAAGCCCTATTCCAGAAGTATTTTTCAATATTTTCAAACTCTTTCTGTGGTCAAATGTTTCAGAAGTAAAGGATACATTAAGAATAAACGGTTATGATAAAGACGGTAAACCTCTTGAATTAGAAATAAGTAAAGTTTCTGGTGATTTTAAAGTAGGGAATTACTACTTAAAAGTTCTCAAAGCCTCGGAATCCACAATGAAGGAGATTAAAAATGCGCTGCGTGATAATTGATGGCTATGTGGACGAGCCAGCGGTGTTTGGTGTACCTCCGTACGTAAGTACCTACGTAAGGTATACAGCAGGCTTGTTCATAATGAAAGGCTTTGAAGTAGATTACTATACGATAGATCAAGTGCGTGCCAACGATATGTGGCACGCATTTTCTGGTTACGATGTAATTACAATAATTGGTGGTGTTACGGTACCTGGCAGATATGTTGGGGGTACTCCCATCACACCAGATGAGGTTAAGAAGCTGCTTATTCTAAACAAAAAGGCTTATCGTATACTCATCGGCGCCATTGGCAGAGCTTACACAGGAAAAGGCGCAAGTAGGGCGAAGTACACTGCAAAAGAGTTTGATGTAGATGAGATAGTTGTAAACTTTACTGAGTGGATCTCACAAGAATTAAGACTTAAATATACAGATGCAATCAAAGAAGCATCTCTATCAGGTGCAGAGATTGTGAGATTACATCCAAGATATCCCGACATAATATGTGAAATAGAAATTTCGCTTGGTTGTGAGCGACGTACATATTGTACATTTTGTACCGAACCAATACTTTATCCAAAATTTTTTTCAAGGCCTGTAAACGATATTTTAGATGAGATAGAGAAACTATACAAAAATGGTGTAAAATCATTTAGACTTGGCAGAAGTGCAAACATAGTAGCTTATGGAAGTGATTTTAACAATGGTTCCATAAACCCAACAATAGTGCATGAGCTGTATTCTGGTATAAGAGATAGATGCAAAGATATTCGTGTCCTGCATACTGACAATGCTAATCCAACCTATATTTCAAAAAACTTACCACAATCATCAAAAATAATTGAAATTATAGCAAAATACAACACATCAGGAGATATACTTTCATTTGGTGTTGAATCCTTCGACCCAATTGTCAGAAAAAAGAACAACATTGAAGGAAGTGTTGAAGATATAGATAAAGCTGTAGAAATTGTTAACACTATAGGTGGATTTAGAGATAACGACGGTATCCCAAAATTACTACCTGGAATAAATCTTATATTTGGTTTATTTGGTGAATCTAAGCAAACTTATCGAATAAATTATGAAAAACTGAAGGAATATTTAGACAGCAACTTATTACTCAGAAGGGTAAACCTCAGACAGATTATGATCTTTCCGGAAACACCACTTTATTATTTATCCCAGCGGAAAACAATAAAACCCAACAAAAAGTTGTTTGAACATTACAAATATCTCATACGCACAAATGTTGATAATCCAATGTTGAAAAAAGTTTTTCCTACCGGTAGTATAATACGTTACGTTATACCTGAATTCAAAGAAGGAAACGTCACATTTGGGAGACCTCTTGGAACATATCCTATACTTATCGGTATACCCGGCGTTCATGAGAGACCTATTGATGTTGTTATAGTAGGGCATGGGCAACGTTCTTTAACGGGAATTAGATTAACAAATTTAAATAACTTAACTATACAAGAACTCGAAAACATACCTGGGGTAGGTAGGAAGAATGCCGAGCGTATTAAGAATAAGGATTTCTCAACACTTGATATTAAAACCCATGAATTCATAAAAAGATATTTTTCAGCATAATGAATTAGAGATATTCTGGTATAATAAAGTATGAATAAAAAAATTCACAGGGGGGAGCAGCATGAGAAAAGCGCTTGTAATTGTTTGTGTTGTTTTGATCCTGATATTTATTTCAAACTCATCTTATGCTGATACTTATAAAGACGTGCCACAATCTCATTGGGCATACGAAGCTGTAGAATTCTTAACAAAGATTGGCATAGTAAGTGGATTTCCAGATGGTACTTACAGAGGTAATGAAGCAACAACAAGATTTCAAGTTGCACTTTTAATGTACAGACTTTACTACTCCTTTGATATCAAAGTAAACGAGCTAAAAAGCAAAATAGAAAGTCTCGAAGCAAAAATGGCTGGCCAACTTTCTTCAAAATCACCATCTCAAACATCCTCTACTACTCTCGATCCTCAAATTAAAGAACTTTCTTCGGAAATTAATTCTTTAAAAGTTTATATTGAATCACTCTCAAAAGATGTTAAAAAACTTACTAACGATGTAAATAATTTAAGCAGTATAACTAACAAAATTGCTGGAGATGTAAACGAAGGAAAGAAGAACTACGACAGCCTTAAATCTCTCGTAGAAAGTTTGAACTCAAAGTATTCATCATTAATGAACAAAGTTAAAGAGATAGAGAACAACTACCAACAGTCTTCGTTAATTTTCACAAACATTGAGGCAAAGGTAAAAAGCGTAGAAGAGGCATTGAACAAGAATGTACTCTTGCTGAAAAACGAAATACAATCACTGGTAAGTGCTGATGAAGAACTTAAAAAAAAGATGAAACTATTGGAAGATAAATACCAGGAAATTTTAAATTCTAAGCAGACCAACAATTTGACAGGTTTTCCCACCAACATTGCTGAAGAAAAAGCTATTGCTCTGAGTTATAACGAAGAGATAAAATCAATAAACGCAAAGATTGATAGTTTAACAGATCAACTTAGGTATGTGAAAACTCTTCAAGAACAATTGAATGAAATAAAAAGCGAAGTGAACAAACTTAAAGGGGAAATTGATAACCTTAAAAAAATAAGTCTAAGTCCGTACGAAGATAGCAGTTTGGCAGAAATGGAGAAAAAAATCAGCAGCGCCTTCAGTATATTAGATAACCTAAGAATTGAACTCAAAAATCTTTACAATGCTACTACCATAACAAATGAACACGCAGATAAAATAAAGAAAATCGAATCGGATTTAGAACGTATACAAACCCTAAGCAGCATTTTGATAGACAAAGATAGTGACTTAGAAATAAAGATTGAAGAGCTTAAGGTAAAATTAGACAAACTCCTTTCCGAAAGTCGAAAAAACGAACCCGAGAAATCATATGACGACAAGTCCAAGAATCAAACAGTGATTTTAGATATAGAGAAATTGGTTGAACAAGTGAGAGAAAAAATATACTCATCTGCTGAGTTCTTGATGGTATTAGAGTCTGTCGAGCAAATAAGCCAACTGGAAAAAGAAATCGAGAGTATGAACTCAAAACTTAGGAACTTAGAAATGATGGTCGCAAATATTAATGAAACTTCCACAAAAAATGATATACAACAGATAAGAAAAGAATTCGAAGCCTTGAAAGAAGTACTCAGTCAGTTAAAATTTGCTCAAATTGATGAATCTTATATAAGCGAGTTGATTAAAAATGTGGAAGATAAGAACAAGCAGATATCCGAACTATCGCAATACACCCAAAATCTTTCAAAGAAGATAGAATCAATTAATGAAAAATTGAATAACCTGATCAATGAGACATCAAAAATATCACAGAGCACATCTTTAACTCTTTTAGAAGCAGATATAATGGATTTAAAAAGCAAAGTAAAAAAACTTGAAGAAGAAGTTCAAAAAAGAGTTACAACATCTCAGCTTAATTCTACAAACCAAAATGTTCAAAAAATACTTTCAATGCTGCTAGACTTGGAAAAGATGGTAAAGGAAGCTGGAAATTCACAGACTGGTAACTCTATAAAATACGAAAAGGTAATAAATGATTTACAAAATAAACAAAGCGAGCTTCTCCGCGACTTAGAAAATATCAAAGTATCTATGAAGTCTTTGAAAGATAAGTTTGATAATTTGGAAAGCAAACTTTCAACAATTGAAAAAGAAGATTTGAAAACTAGACTCGAAGAAATTAATGCAAAAATTGAAGATATTAATAATAAAGATTATGCCTTAAATGAAAAGCTTATGAAAAATATAGATAACTTAAAAAGTGAAGTCAAGTTCATCGCAGAAAGACTTGACAGTTTGGCCAAAACCTATCAGACTTCCGAAGAAACACTCAGCTCGCTTCCTTTAGATAAAGAGATTAGAAATAAGTTGAACCAACTTGAAATCCGTAACTCTGAATTGG
>JBCNVJ010000028.1:0-2916 GCA_039630255.1 Fervidobacterium sp.
CGGGAGCTTCACGCTCCCGGTTTTTTGTTATTTAAAAGAGAGAACTGAGTTCACTATAAATTTCTTCCGTAATTTTCTCTTTAACTTCTATAGCTTTGATATTTTCTTTCAATTGTTCTACAGAACTAACCCCCAGAATGACGCTACTAACGTGTGAATTTTTCAAGCACCATGCTATTGAAAGTTGAGACATTGTAACACCAAGATTTTCTGCGATTTCTCTTAGTCTTCTAAGCTTTTCGGTTGTTTGCTGTTCAAATATTCCCCTTTCTTCCAAAGTTTTCCTAAGCCAAGGCCATCTGTCAAGCCGAGAACCCTGTGGTATTCCATCTAAATACTTACCACTTAAAACACCAGAAGCAAGTGGACTCCATATGGTTGTACCAATACCGTATTTTTCGTAAAGTGGTGCATATTCTTTTTCTACTCGTGTTTTGAATATCAAGTTATACTGTGGTTGTTCAACGATAGGTGGTATACAGTTAAGTTCTTTCGCAACACGCCAGGCAAGTTCAATTTCTTCTGCACTCCATTCACTTGTACCCCAATAAAACGCAAGTCCGCTTCTTAAGATTTGATCCATTGTCCAAACAATTTCTTCCATAGGTACCTCTGGATCCGGTCTGTGACAATAAAGTATGTCAACATAATCAAGCTGCAATCTTTTCAACGAATTCCAAGTACCTTCCAGCAAATGCTTTCTTGAAAGACCTCTTTGGTTTGGACCATCGCCACCCCAAAATATCTTAGTTGATATAACTAGATCTTCTCTGCGATATTCTTTTAAAATCATTCCAAGCATAGATTCAGCTATACCATTAGCGTAAGCCTCTGCTGTGTCAATAAAGTTGATGCCGTTTTCAACTGCGTACCTTACAACCTGTTTGGTTGCATTCAAATCAAGCTGGTTACCAAATGTAAGCCATGTACCAAGAGATAACTCACTTACTTTCAAACCCCATTTACCAACTTTTCTGTATTCCATAAACCTCACCTCCTGAAAAATTTATTACAACACGTGAATATTTTCTTAGATGGTTAATTGTTCGTGGTACGAACTAATTATACCAAAAAAACAAAGGAGATGCAATAGCACCTCCTTATGTAAATTATTACAATGTATTTAGTCTTTTACTCACCTTTTGTTAACTGTTCGATCAATTTTTGCTCAATTATCCTGTTAGTTCCAAAATCATCAATTTGCAAATACCAAGCAAATGTCTCAACAAGTGCTTGAAGAGGAACCATACCGATTATCTCTGAACCTACCACCGGTACACCGTAACGTTCGGCTTCTCTTTTTATAGTTTCGAACACTCTAAATATAGGTGATTTTTTGTAATTTGTTAAATTCATAGAAACTTGAACAATTCCTTTTTCTTTTAATTCTACTCCCATTGCTTTTACATATCTATAACCTCCACTTATGTGCCTAACCGCTTTTGCTATTTTATCTGCTAATTCAATGTTGTTTGTTCCAAGGTTAACGTTGAATGCTATTAAAAATTCCCTTGCACCCACTGCCGTAACTCCCGCTGTCTCGTGTACCTTATCCGGTCCAAAATCTGGTTTCCACTTTGGATCTTTTATTTTCTCAAAGAATCCTTCAAATTCACCTTTTCTTATTTCTGATAAGTTTTCTCTTTCCGGTGATGTTGCGCTTCTTTCGTAAAGATACACAGGTATGTTAAGTTCTCTACCAATTCTTTCTCCAAGCTTTTTAGACCATTCAACACACTCTTGCATCGTTGTTCCAATTAAAGGAACAAGCGGAATAACATCAGTTGCTCCCATCCTTGGATGCTCACCTTTATGATATCTCAAATCAATTAACATAGATGCTTTTTTTGTCATATCAAACAATGCATCAAGTATTTGTTCTGGGTCACCAACGAGTGTTACAACTGATCTGTTGTGATCTTTGTCCATTGACCAATCAAGAATTTTTACTTTTGGATACTTATTTGCTTCATCAATGATCTGTCTTACTATTTCTTCTCTACGTCCTTCGCTAAAATTCGGAACACTTTCGATAAGCTTCATGTTATGTCCTCCTTTGCAAATTTTTACTTATCTACTGTACGTTTTATCATGTACCATAAATAAAGGTCAAATTTGCCTAAATGCTCTCCAAAGGCAACTGAAACTTTTCTAAGTCGTTCTTCGTAATCTAAGTATCTTTTTTTCGTCCATCCTTTCGGTATCTGCTGGATTATTCCGTAGTGCATCATAGTTCTTAACACATGCTTATCTAATATTGCATAATTTGTAAATGCTACATTTCTCAAAAAATGAGAACTTTCTTTCCAACCCAATCCTTTTACATTCTTTACGAAGAATTCTCGAGGATCGCTTTCCAACAAAAGTTTTCTCAGTTGCCCCAGTATCCAACGATTTGAAACTATGAATTTAGCTCTTGCTTCTGGATATCTGTGGCCTACCTCTCTTAATTTTTGTGCTAAGTCCTCTTCACTTAAGTATATAAACCCATCTCCTATGAGTTTTTGAGCTTTTATTCCACCTTGTGCACTCCAGTTTGCAGTTAAGATGCAAAAGCTTAGTTCAGAAAAAAGTTCTTCTTCAGACCCTCTTTCCCGCAACATTTCAAATTCTGACCACCGCGCTTCTACCATACTTTCTGCTTGTTTTTTTATTGAGTTCAGTTCTTCAATAAGTTCAGTTAATTTATCCATAAGACTTTACCTCTTCTTAAAGGATTAAAATGTTTTACCAAACATGAAGTAAAAATTAAGCTGAGTAGAGGGTATTGGTATACCCCAACCAGCTCGTATTAGACCAAATATTGGTACTGTTAATCCAAATTCAATACCAGCTGAACTAACTAGCTTATTAAATGAGAATATGTTATCAACAAATCCCAAATCGTAAAAGAGAGAGATGTAAAACATCTGGTCA
>JBCNVJ010000280.1:0-2758 GCA_039630255.1 Fervidobacterium sp.
AGTAGATGGACGGATGTATCCTTGGGGAAATTCAAAACCTACAACGTACAATGACGGAAAATTAGACTATGATGTTAAAGCCTTTGAAGCAACGGACATTTCTCCTTATGGAGTTGTAAATATGTTTGGTTTACCCATTGAATATTGTCAGGACTACTATGACCCAAATGCGTATAAAAAATTACCTGCTGAAAACCCGGTAAATTTGTCAGGTAATTTAGTTGTAGGTAGAACAGGTGCAATTCTTAATCGAATCACAGACAGAGTACCTGTCAATCCTTCTGAAATTCGTAATGATTTTACCTTTAGAGTTGTCGTTGACGCAGATAGCATATTTAAAGTTATAAGTAGTCCATTGAACAATAAACTGTTTGGTGTTACTTGGTTTTCTGTCAACGAAAGGATGAAGAAAGAGTATAATGTCAAATCTGATGGCTTGTACGTTGCTTACGTTGAAGTCGGTTCACCAGCACAGTTAAGTAGTATTAAGCAGGGAGATATTGTTGTGGCTGTTGAGAAAAAAGCTGTAAAAACACAAGAAGACGTTGTAAAGGCGATTTCAGGTAAGAAAATCGGTGATGAAATATCCGTTACAATAGACAGGGAAGGAAAAATTTTCGAAGTTAAGTTGAAGCTTGGAGCTTGGAAATTTTAGATTGTTTGTACAACTTAACGTTCTTTTTCAAACTGCTTTTCGATGGTTTGAATTTTTCTGCTATCTATGTCGCAAAAAATTACCTTTTCTATACTACCTGAGTATTCATGAAAATATTTATTGAGGAACTTTTTTGCAACTTGAACGAACCTTTCAAGTGGGTATCCGAATATGCCAGTTCCAACGAAAGGTATAGCTATACTTTTTAATCCAAGTTCATCGGATTTTTTTAATATGTTTTCAAAACAACTTTCCATTATCTGATCGTTTTCTGGTAGATCCCCAGTAGGTCCAACAGCGTGAATAATATATTTTGTATCTAATAAACCTGCTGTAGTTACTGCAACATTACCGGGCCTAATTGGTCCATGTTTTTTTACATATTCATCACTTTCTTTCTGAATCTGAGGACCGCCTTTTCGAACGATAACGCCAGCGACACCTCCACCATGTTTCAGGTATGAATTTGCAGCGTTTACTATAGCATCTACTTTTTGTGTCGTTATGTTCCCAACAACAAAATGAACTTCTACAGGCTTGCTGCCAATAAAAATCATAATTTTTCACCTTCTATCTCGAACCGACCTTTAAAATTTTGTTTTGGCTGTTAAATTAAATCATGCCATGCAAATTTACGCATGGCGTGATTTAATTCAGCTTATTCATCATTCTCCAATTTGCATTCTTACAAATCGTGAAACCTGGATATTTTCTCCTATTTTTGCTATTGCTTGCTGAATCATGTCTTTTATGGTAATTGTTTGATCAAGTGCGTATTTTTGTTCAAGCAAACAATTATCCTGGTAAAAACTTTCAAGTTTTCCTTCAATAATTCTCTCTATAACTTGAATGGGTTTACCTGAATCTTTGAGCTGTTCTCTGTATATTTCCTTTTCTTTTTCAATTACTTCAGTTGGTACTTCCTCTCTACTTAACCATCTTGGAGACATTGCTGCTATATGCATCGCTATTTTGTTACCAAGTTCCTTAAACTCATCAGTTCTTGCAACGAAATCCGTTTCGCAATTGAGTTCAAGAAGTACACCTATTTTTCCGTTGTGATGTACATACGATATGATTAAACCTTCTTTCGTTTCCCTACCAGCCTTTTTGGCAGCTTTAGCAAGTCCCTTTTTTCTGAGAATCTCTATAGCTTTTTCGAAGTCCCCGTTTGCTTCTGTAAGTGCATTTTTGCAATCAAGCATTCCTGCTCCAGTTCTTTCCCTTAGTTCTTTTACCATCTGTGCGTTAATTTCCATAACTTCTATGCCTCCTTTATGCTGAATTCTGAGATTTTATATCTTTATCTCTCTCCATTCTGCGTCAAGCACTAAGATATAATTGTAACCTATATCTTTTAGTATTTCAATACCTCTTTCGATTCCTCTTCCTATATCTTCTAGTCTATGGGCATCAGAACCTACTGTTATATTTCTTCCACCAAGTGATCTGTAAAGTTTAAGCAACTCAATCGATGGATTAGGTTCTCCGTATGCTATTATTGATGCTGTGTTGACTTCTAAAGCTTTGCCATTTTTGATCAGTACCTTATATATTTCTGATACTATATCGTAGAGTTCATGGGAAAAAGGTTCTTTTTCTTTGTGATACCTCCTTGGAAAATCAAGATGTGCTAGTGCATGATAGCCGTCAAATCTTTGTATTATATTAAGCAATCTAAGAAGATAATTTTTATAGCTTTGTTGTGTTATGGGTTCTTCGACGTAATGATGAGAAATAAGCACGTAATCAAATTTCTTCGTGTCAACATCCAACTGCTTTACACCATCCCAGCCAAGTTCTACCCCTACAAGCAGAGAATATTTTTCCATCTCCTTTCTGTAATTCTCCACATCTATCACGTTTGCATGTTCATCAGCAAGTTCATAATGGTCTGTGATAATAATATGCTCAATTCCTCTTTCATGAGCAACTTGTATGATATCTTCAACGGTTGCTTCGGAATCTGGTGAATAGTTGCTATGAATATGATAGTCTGCTAATATTCTTCTTCTCACTTGCTAACCTCCTCTATAGCTTTTACAAGTGCGGTGAAGATAGGGTGTGGAACTCCAACTTTTGAACGATACTCAGGATGATATT
>JBCNVJ010000281.1:0-12569 GCA_039630255.1 Fervidobacterium sp.
CACAACTTGTAAAGTAGCCCAAGTCCAAGTGAAAGAAAGGCAAACAGATAGTTCTTCGCTAAGAAAAATACGAAAAACGCCAATCTTTCAGATATACCATCAAGGTCGTTGTAATTTAAGTCAGCTGGATAGAAATTCCTGAAAATATACGTCACTGCCATTGTAACAACTGCCATACCAAGCAATTAGAGTGCAAATTCTTTGGAAATATACGAATAAATAAATAAATCTGATACTATCATGTTCTTAATAAATGCGATCAGTAATTCAGATAGTTCAAGTAGATGAATTTTCTTTAAATCCTTTATTTTTGTCCTTATTATATCACCAAAGACATGTAACAAAGCCATTATTGAAAGAACAATTATCCCTTTTTGAGACTTCAACAAGGTATCAAATGTGAAAATAAGTAATGCAAAGATAGACCAGATAATGTGTTCGAAAAGTTTGTAACCTTTGTAGCTTCTTATCTTTGTATTATCTGTGAAGCCGTGATCTGCAACAAAATGCGCCAAAAAGAGATGTATCATCTTCTGAAACCTCCCAGTTGTGAATTTTTGATTGATTATCCAATTTTATAGATGAAAACTCCCTCACTTGTCATAATGTAGAGTTTATCTTCCCAAACTGTGGCATCGTAGACTGTAGCAGGAATGTTTTCTACAATTCTATCAATTCTTTTCTTTCCAAAATCGATTAATGTTATGAAATTGTCACCAACAGCAACTATATAATTACCCGTTTCATACAATCCCATATTCCCTATCCATCCTTCACCCACATAAGTATAATTTCCTGCTCTGTTAAAAACTATTAAACCATAAGCTCTTGTTGTTGCTATGACGTAATCGTCAACAACAATAGCGTAAGTCATGTCATAGCTTCTATAAAGACCAACTGGCGCTGTATATTTAATACCATAATAGTATCTGTATATTTCTCGGTTCGTCATCAATATTATCTCATCACCATCGTAAATAACTTTTCCATATATTCCTCTTAGAGTGATTATCAGATTACCAGTTTCATCGATAAAATCTACTTTTTCATTTGGGCGTGGCTTTGCAAAGATAACGAAATCTTTGGTAGATATGAAATCATCAGCAGAAGATTGCTGGTAAGTTAACACATCTGCAAGTTTACGATGGTACACTTTAGTTTGTGTACCATAACTTATCCCGTCAATTGTTTCTTTTAAGTTTATTATCATCTCTTCCCATACCTTTGTTCCAGAAACGTATAATCCAGATTCATCTGCTGTGTAAATTATTCCACCATAAACAGCTATTTGCGTGCCTGGGAAATTAAATGACTGTATAAACTTCACGTACGGGTTGTCTGATATTTTCCATTCATCTACTTCAAATTGCTGAGCTTTTTCACCAGTTAAAAATCTTTCGAATATCTTTTCTTTTTCACCCGAAACTTTCTCTGAAAACGTGTCGTCTTCGTAGGCTGGTATATCAGGTAATTCATATTCAAAATATCGTTTTAGTTCCTGGACAAATTCATCAGTTGTATAAAAATTACTCCAACTTCCATTGAAAATTTTCAATGTCATATAAGGCAGTCGTGCTGTACTTTTAGAAACCAAACCATCACCGAGATTGATTACCAACTCTGGATAAAATCTCTCAAGTAGACTTGCAGTAACATCAATAGACATGGGAGGCATATTTCCCATGTAAGCAATACTTTCAATATCTGTCCTGTATGGTAAATACCTGAGTTCTTTTAAAAACTCAGAATTTGGAATCAAATCAAAGTAATACACATTTACTGCCTCGATGTAGGACTTTAAATAAGCTTGCATACTCGAAATTACAGAACCTGGTAAGTTAAACAACATACCAGCAGGTCCTGGTCTAGAAGGATAAAGCGATATAGCTAATCTGGGATCCACAATGTTTGTCCCATAAAATGGTGTAGAAACATACGCTACTTTTCTGACATTTTTTATCTCAGGATGTTTTGCAAGACAGTAATAAACAATAAGTCCTCCTATTTCGTGAGCAAGTATGTCTACTTGTGTTTGTTGATATTTCTTAAGTTCTTGAGCCAACCTCTCTGCTTCAAAAATAATTGGACTTGGAAGAGGATTAGATTCTTTAAAAAGCTTAAACGCTGAGGTGTAATTGTAAGACCTTGATTCGTTAACAGGGTATTTATACAATGCAATTGATCTGTCTTCGAAAACGCTTTGCCAAAGCGAAACACCAGGAACTTTTGTCGATTGGAAGTATCCCGAAAAATTTGGTTCACTCCCAGGAACTATTAACAAAGTGGGTTTTGCAGAAATGGTTTTGTAAATGTCGACTATTCCTGTATCAAGGGTCTTTCCGGGCATTGATACAACACCGATCCACTTTGGTACTATAAAAAAATTTGCTTCAACATAGTAGCCTTTATTATCTTTGTCGATAAAACTTCCAGGAATCACATTGTACGTGCTACCATCGCTACTTATGGCTGCAAAAGCAATGGAATTTGAGTCGTTGCTACCTATCAACGAAGATGAAAAATAATGGCGAACAACTATTGGTAACACTGCCATATCGTATCTTCCATCACTTGGAATTAGCTCGTATATCGGACTGATAAAATTTCCCGTATTGATAATTTTTTGAAGTTCACTTTGATTTGGAATCCTTACCCTGAAAGATTTGTCATACGGAAAAGCACCCGATGGAATTGAAATTACAAGATTTTCAACCGTTTGTGTTCCTTCAGATATAACAGTTTCTTTTAACTTTGGTCTTGTGGCAAAAAAAAGAGCTACGGAAAACAACAAGAAGCTTAAAACAACAATTCCCAAAAGTAATTTTCGTCTCCATAAAGACTTAAACAACTCTGCCATCTTAGATAATGCAGCTTTTAAATTGAATTTATCAAATCTACCAACTTGTTTCATTTCAGCTTTTTGTTCTTGCAATACACGCTTTGTATTTGGCAAATCTTTGTCACCTTTTCTAAAAATTTTACCCAGCTTTCCAAATAAATCACCCAAATTGGGCATAAATTACCCCTTTCTAAGCTATTTTTTTACCTTATTCTTCAATCTGGTTGCTGTCATCATCAAGAAATTTTCTAAACTCATTTATATCCATGTTTTCGACAAATTTTTTGAACTCTTCTTCACTTGAATCAAGACTATCAATATTAATAGCTTCTGTTGCTATAATGTCGTTAGCAACATATATAGGTACACCTGTTTTTAAGGACAATATTATGCAATCAGATGGTCTGGCATCTATCTCTATGTATGGATTGGCACCTTCTGATAAGTCTTGTTCTGACAGCGCCAAATCCCTTAACACTATTTTTGCGTAAAATATGTTATCTTTCAGTGAATGTATAACAAAGCGTTCAAATTTAAGATTTAGTTCTTTTACTATATTCATTATTAAGTCATGTGTTAAGGGTCTATCAAAAGGGACTTTTTCTATGGCAATTGCCATGATACTTGCTTCGCAAGCACCAATCCAAATTGGTAATATTTTCTTCGTATTTTCAATTCCAAGCAAAACCACTGGTGTATTTGATACTTTGTCCAATACGAGCGCTTTAACAATCGCTTTTTTCATTGCTTATCACCTCTTTCAACTTTTTTACACCATCTTTTATCATATTTTCTACGTGTATCCTCATTGCCTCTTCGTTGGGAAAACTCTCAGGATACACCAAATTATTTACGTATATTCCTACTTTATTCCCGCTAACAGTAAGTTTGTGTTTTGGAATAACTAAGTGATTTCCCCATATAGAAATTGGGAGAACTGGAACTTTTGACTTATACGCAATCTCTAAGCTACGTGGCTTGAATGGATAAACTTCTCCATCTGGTGACCTTGTACCTTCTGGAAAGATCACAAAGTGGTATCCTTCGTTTAATTTTTTCATAACTTCTCTTATCACAAGAGCTGTTTGGCGAATGTTACCTCTATCTATTAATTCACTTCCAAGATATTTTAAGTAAAGATTAATCATAGGAAACTTTCCAAGTTCTTTTTTGGCTATGAATGGTGTTGGACCAATATAACCCAGCACTAATGGTATATCTAATATACTCTGATGATTACAAACAACAATATAATTTCTATTAATATCAGGTTTTTTTCCACATACATAAACCTTTACACCCAAAAGTTTGAAAGCAATCCTTCCAAAAATTTCAATTTGTCTTAAAACAAATTTCCTTCCATTCCTCTTTCCAAGAATTAAGCCAATTAATAAAACAAATGCACCATAGACAAATATGTACAAAAAAGCACCTACCAAGAACCAAATAGTACGCAAGAAATTTATAACACTTTTCATTTTTGTTTCCCCCAAAATGTTTTCATCCTTGAAAACAAAAGAATCAAGAAAACCATTAATATTGACCATAAATAAATAAGATCGTTGAATCTGTAGACGTACTTTCTAAATAAAGCTACTCCAACTGCTGATATTACAAAAGAACCGAATATGATAGCGAATAATCCTACGAATTTCGAACTGTTTCTACTAGCAAAGGTGCCTGCGACAATACCAATTATCAAACCAATCACCACAAGTATGTACCACTCTATTGAGTTTCCAAAAAATGTCTGCAATAAAAATAAAGAAGCAAGAAAAGAAATGATAAAACTACCAGCAAATATAGCTGCTTTGTAAATACCATAAAAGACTATCCCACACAAAAGAGAAACAATTATGTTCACTACCTCTGGTCGAACCGTGGCAAACAATTCAAGGTCCTTAAACAATTTCACAAGTAAAGGTGACACATAACTAGCACCGATTGTCCAACCAAATCCGAAGGTTGAAACAAATTCAATAAGATTGGGAAAAAAATAAAAATACAATGAAATTGGCAACATAATGTACCAGGTTGCAGAAAAATAATCAGCCCACTCTTTGACATAACTCAAATTTAAGGTATTAAGATTCATCATCTAAAAACATCCCCTTCTACATACTTCTGTACTTCACAACGTACCTTTTCGTCTTCCATCAACTTCTTGGCTTTTGAAATATTTCCTGTAGCAAGGTAGCATAAAGCTAGTTGAACATGCAAGTCAAAAGATTCCAATCCTAATTTTTCCGCCTTTTCGAAAAATAAAATAGCTTCATTGTATTTTTCAATTTCCATTAGTGCACATGCTAAATTGAAGTAAGGTAAAGAAAAATTAGGATCCAATTGTATAGCCTTCCGATACATTTCAATTGATTTGCCGAGCATTCCTTCTCTTCTGTAAAGATTTCCAATGTTATTATACACCTCTGGAATTTCGTATTCCAGAAGGGAAATATATATTTCCAAAGCTTCCTTTATCTTCCCACTTTCCGACAGTTCAACAGCTTGTTCAATTTTCTTTAAAATGTCTTCGTTCAACTGACTCAAATTACCGACCACCCATTTTCTAAAAAATACTGGAAAAATATTAGCCACTCATTCTTTTCTCAATTGCTCTGCTTTAATAAGTTGATGGGTATAAAACGATGTATCAAAATACGAAGTGTTCTTAAAGCTTACCTTTGCCGTTAATTTTATCACACCCGGCGGAACAGGGCGCATATATGACCATTTTATTATCCAATTTATTCTCGTTTTCCTACCAAGTAACGTTCCATCGGATGGTGCGCCTGTAAATTTTGACATGATCGGACAGTTTCCGATTGCCCAAACACCTTGCAACTTGTAACTTATCACTTCTCCATTACAATTTTGCAATGATAAGTACTTTACTTGTACACTTGCATTTGTAATTTCTGAAGGAACATAAACATCGTGCTCGAATATACTTAGCGAATGCTGAATGTAATGTATCTCATCTCCAAATAAATCCTCCACTCTAACGTAGGCATATGCATATTTATCGTCAAATCTTAAAGTATCAATATTCACGAAAATAGGCTTATCATCTTTAAGGGTATAAATATCTATACTTTTGGTTTTCCAACTAATTAAAAATAGTGTTGGATAACTGTACTCTATAAGATCTCCAGTTTTTATATCAAACTCCTGCATGCCTGCTACAACTTTATTCTTACCGAGGTATATAATATCACCGTAAGGTGTTACTTCAAATGACCATATTTTTTCCTTGAGTTTTATACTATCAACTTTCGACAAACTTTTCAAATTATACACATCAATTGTTTGTCTTAAACCATCAAGTATGTAAAGTTTATCAACAGTGATTTCTGCATCCAAAGTAAATGTAATATACGGTAATTTTTTCTCGACTGCAGATTTTGTATAGATGTTGTACATGATTATTTTATCAAAGTCAATCAAATATATGTTACCTTCTCTATCAACACCAGCTGCATAAGGTGCTTTTAAATTACCCAGTAATTCTAATTCGTTAGCATCGTAAAGTGATTTATCTGACAACAAGTACATGTTGCCCTCTCTATCATAAAACAACTGCTTAATATTGTTTATGACTTTCTTAATTTTTACCATTCTGTTATTTTTGAAAAATACAATCCTTTTGTTTCTGCTATCTAAAACACAATAGTTATCCCCAAATACAGCAACACTCACAGGTGTGTGAAAATATTCAATACCATTTACTATTCCACTTGCAGAATTGATGTACTTTAACTCAAACGCCTTAGAAGGTGATAAATTTAATTTTCTGAAATAATCAACTCTTTGAATTAAATTCTCTATATCGTCATTTCTAACAAGCTGAGTAAACGTTTTAAAATCTTCAATAGCTTTGTCGATTAACCCGTTAGCAATTGCCAGTCTACCCCTCAGAAACCAAAAATGCGAGAGTTCATTTACATATACACGTCCAGAAAGTGCCTTTTTCGATAATTCGTAAGCTTTGCTGAAATTTCCACTGTACATCTCCAATAAAGATTGTGAAAAATAATTACGTGCTGTTTCTTCGTCAATAACAGCAAAGATGTGACTTACAAAAAATATTAAAATAAAAAAGACGAAAAACTGGGTATATCCACAGTTCAACCAACTTGTGTGTAAAGTATTCATCAATTTCTTACCTTTTTTCATTTTTTTTCTCCATCCAGCCAAGAAAATAATCCACTATGTTGGTTTTTCTTTCGTTTCCTTGAATTAGTCTTTTCACATTTTCCTTGTGTCTTAATAACGAAAACAACGAAAGTGCTAAGAAAACAAGCCAATAATCCTTTCCAAAGACCAACGAAAAGATGCTGCCAGATAATAGTCCTACTATTGAACCAAGAGATACATACTGAGTTATGGCAACAACAGCTATCCAAACTCCAAGTGCAAACATCCCAGCAGGGGGAAAAATAGCAAAAAACGTACCAAGTGTTGTAGCTACTCCTTTACCTCCCTTAAATTTAACAAATGGTGAATAACAATGTCCAAAAACAGACATTGAACCTGCCATAACCATATAACTCTCATCAAAAGGTTTAAATATTAAAGCGGCTATAACAGCCTTTATTATATCCAAAAACATTGCTAAGGCTCCATATTTCGTGCCCAAATTCCTTAAGACATTCGTACCTCCAACATTTCCACTACCTACTTTTGTAATATCTATTCCTTTTAGCATTGGAATGATATAGCTAAATGGAATCGAGCCTATAAAGTATCCCACAACAGCCGCCACAAAAAGCAAAATGATCCCTCCTGTCACTTAACTATGTACTTTTCAAAATTATCTTCGCCAACTATATTAATTAGTATCTCTTTATAAGCTGGACGTATGTTTATGATGTTTGTCAGCGCCTGCTTTATTATCTCAAGATCCTCACCAGAGAAATTATTACTGTCTATGGCATCAACAAGATCATGTACAACTTCAGGTATATCCAAATAAGACATTACAATAGCAACTTGCGGACCCAACGAAAACCGTTCTTCCCCCTCCAAGAGCATATATCTAAGCAAAGGATAGAATTGCTCTCCAGCACCAAGTTTTGCCAAAGCTTCATAGATAATGAGTTGTGATTCCTCCAGGTCGTATAATTCAAGTGCTTTAAGAATATCCCTAACAGAACGTTTTGCGTTAAGATCTCCAAGCAAATCTATTATGTACAGTAAGCTTATTTTGTTTCTTTCGCCATTTTTAATTGCCTCTTTTAAAATTTCCTCCAACTTACCTACAACACTTTCTCCAAGTTTGTAAATAACTTCTGCAGCTATTTCTCGAACACTTTCATCTTCATCCTCAAGTAATTTTATCATATCATCAAAAGCATCTATACCTTTTTCTCTCAATATTCTATCAATTAGTGCCTGCCTTTCATTAAGGTCATCCATAACGATTCCTCCATTAATCTAAATAAACTCACATGGTATTTTTTCTAAAATTCTTACTCGAAATCTTTTGTTCCAACTAAATTATTATATCATAGCTTTCAATTATTTACGTTCAGTTAAAAAATCCCCGGAGAAAATTGCTCCGGGGACGTTTGCTTATTGATTTTTCAAACTTCTAACCAAGTTATTATCTTCTTAGGTTGCTTGCCGTTTGCAACATTTGATCCGCTGTCATTATTGATCTCGAATTGAATTCATAAGCTCTCATGGCAGTTATCATATCTACCATCTCTTTAACAACATCAACATTCGATTTCTCAACGTATCCCTGCATTATCGTTCCAAATCCGTCTTGTCCGGGTGTACCTTCAATTGGTTCACCACTTGCCGTGGTAGCGATGTACAAATTATCACCTATGGATTTCAATCCGGCAGGGTTTACAAATCTAACTAATGTTATATTTCCGAGTTGTTGTATAGTACCATCTGCTAGTTCAGCAGAAACTATTCCATCTGGAGAAATCGTAAGTGAAACAGCATTTTGTGGAATGTTAATTGCGGGAGATAACAATAACCCATTTGCCGTTACCACTCTTCCCTGGTTATCCACTTTGAATTGTCCATCTCTGGTATAGGCAATTCTTCCATCTTGAAGCTGGATTTGGAAAAATCCATCACCACTTATTGCCAAATCCAAGGCATTACCGGTATTTTCTATATTACCTTGTGTAAAGATTTTTGTAGTTGCTGCCAGCCTAACACCGTGTCCAACGTATATACCTGTTGGTGTCGTGGAGTTCTGTGCTGTTGCAGCACCAGCGTTTTTCGAATAACTGTAAATCAAATCCTGAAATTCCGCTTTAACCTTCTTAAAACCAGCGGTGTCCACATTAGCAATATTGTTCGACACAGTATCCATTTTGAATTGCTGAGCCCACATGCCAGTAGCTGCGCTATAAAGACTATTGATCATCTGACTCCCTCCTATCTCAATGCTCCAACATTATTTATAACCTTGTTAAGTAGTTCATCGTGTACAAGAATGGCTTTAGATGTAGCTTCATAATGTCTGTGTGCTTCTATCATCTTAACCATCTCGCGAACTACATTCACATTGGATTTTTCTATATATCCTGACAAAATCTTAATATTCTGTTGTGCGAATTGATCATTCTGAATTAACTGCTGATCTCCAGAAAATAATGTCTCACCTTGTTTTCTTGGATTTTGTAATGAATAAATCCCTATTCTATCAATTATTTGTCCATTTTCGTCCAAAACATTTCCAAACTCGTCTATGGAAAAATTTTCTGGAAGTTGTAACTGCTGACCATTACTATTTAACACATAATACCCTTGTGTATTAACCAAATAACCGTTAACATCCCTAATAAATTCACCATTTCTGGTATAATAAATTTCGTTCCCTTTCCTGATTGCAAAAAATCCTTCTCCATGTATAGCTAAATGTGTTGGAACGTTAGTCTGCTCTAAAATTCCTTGCTCAAACCTTGTGCGAACCTCGTCAAGGATAGCAGCTTGTTCAAGTCGACCAATTCCTTTAGCCTCAACCTTTTTATCTTCTGGCTTTGGTCTGATTCTGTAGATTTCTTTCTCAAGGTACGTTTTAAAAGCCAAAGTATCAGCTTTATATCCGTTTGTCTCCACGTTTGATAGATTGTTAGAGATCGTGTCTATTTTCGTTATATCTACCAGCATCCCCATTGCCGCTGTATAAATACCTCTGTACATAGACACCTCCAAATGCACAGTCTTTCTTCGTCAAAAATTACAACACTTTGTAAATAGAACTCAGGAATTTATTTTTCATATGTGACTGCCACATGTTTGAGTAATTCTTCATCTTCAAGTAATTTACCAGTACCACGAGCTACACACAAAAGTGGTTCATCTGCAACCTTACAAGGCACTCCAATTTCTTCTTGAATAGCTTTATCTATACCCCTTAACAATGCTCCACCACCTGTGAGAACTATTCCATGCTGAACTATATCAGCTGAAAGTTCTGGAGGAGTTTTTTCAAGAACAAGCTTGACTCTTGATATAATGTTTTCAATGACAGGTCTCAACATTTTGTAAACATCTGTTGAATTCACAACTTCCGTTCGTGGTAAACCAGTAACTGCATCCCTACCTTTAATCTCCAATTCTAAGTCTTCTATATCGGGATGAACTTTTCCTACCTTTATTTTTATCTCTTCTGCTGTTGATTCACCAATTATCAGCCCAAATGTTCTTCTAATACCCTTAACTATCGCATCATCAAGAGCATTTCCTGCAAGTTTTATCGAATCTCCAACAACAATCCCTCCAAGGCTTATTACAGCTATATCTGTTGTGCCACCACCAATATCGATAACCATATTACCGATCGGTTTCATAACGTCCAAGCCTATCCCTATTGCCGCAGCTGTAGGTTCAAGAACAATATGTACTCTTTTTGCTCCTGCTTTCAAGGCAGCATCGTAAACAGCTCGTTGCTCAACACTTGTTGTCTTTGTGGGAATACCTATAACCATGTTACACTTGAAAAATAGACTTTTATTCAATTTTTTCATGAAGTATTTTAAAACTTCGGAAATAATTGTGTAATCAGCAATAACACCATCTCTCATTGGTTTAACTGCGAGTACCTTATCTTCAGGTGTTTTACCGAGCATTTCTTTTGCCTCGTGACCTATTGCTAAAATTTTATTTGTCTTTTTCTCAATAGCCACAACAGCGGGTTCGTTAAGTACTATTCCCTTACCTTGTTGATAAACTATAAAATTAGCAGTACCAAGATCGATACCAAGATCACTTTTTCCCATACTCTTCTCCCCTTTCAAAGATATATAATCCTGTTATTAACGACAGAACACCCAAGACACTATAAAAAGTTAATGGCGTTTTTAACATAAGATTTTCAGATATTATAGTTACCATTGGAATAAAGTATATGGCATTCGTAGTTCTTCTATCTCCAATCAAAGTAATGGATTTATTCCATAATAAATAACCAAGCGCTGAGCATATTATGCTAAGGTACAGAAGACTTAAGAAACTTCTTATTTCAAAAGCTGGCTTCATATTTTGGAAGAAAGAAAATGGGATCAAAGTAACCACACCCCAGAAAGTAATTGAAAATATCTGATCTATACCATCGCTATTTTGCATTTTCGTTACATAATGCGTGTAAAGTACCCAAGAAAAAGCTGAACCAAATGCTAAAATATCGCCTAAGGGATTTAGTTTCAAAAACCTACCATTTATTATAACAAGCGCCACACCGAAAAATGCTGTTAAAGAACCTATATAATGGAAAAAATTTGTCTTTTGCCTGTGGAATAAATGTGTGAATATTACGTACAAAATCGGCGCGCTTGAAACAATCACAGCCGTGTTAGTAGGATTTGTGTAAACAAGAGCAGTGTTTTCAAAAACAAAGTACATCGTAATACCCCAAAACCCAGACCAGAAAGCATTGAAATCAAATATTTTCTTATTTTTTGAAAACGGAAACAAAACAACTAAAGCAATTAAAAACCTATAAAATGCTGCAGGAAGTGGGGCAAAGACATTCACAACAAATTTGGTTGCAACAAAAGACATTCCCCAAAAAATAGTCACAACCATTACTGGTATATACTTGAAGTATCCATTCAAATGCCCCACCCCTCTTATCATTTTAAAATTTCCTGTATTAGTTTGATTACTTCCTCAATGTTGTGTGCTTGATATACAGGAACTAATTTTCTATTGTCTAAATACTTGCCATCAATAAGCACTTCAGCAATTCTATCTGTCCATCCACCAGTACCTCTTACTAATATAACTGGTTTCTTATTTGCATAAGCTGCGAGTATTTCTAATCCTGTTCCTATCTCGCCACCAATGGATACAATAACATCTACACTCTTTACAAGTATAAATGACCTCATTTGAAAATCAAGACCTGTGTTAATCACTAAGGAATTGTATCTGTTTGCATCAGTACCTTCCCAAGGAAGTACACCTACGGAAAGCCCATTAACATCGGCTACCCCTCTACAAACAAGCTCCATCACACCATCTCTTCCACCTGTGAAAACTACATACCTTTTGCCAAGTTCTCTACCAAGGCTTATGCAAAAATCGTATAATGAACTTATAGGCTCTGAATTAATATCTCCAGAATAACCAATAACCCCTACCTTATTTTGCCTTTTCAAAGATTCCAACATTTTATCATCTCCTTATAATATCTATTTTTGATGTTCAGTTATAAGTATAGCATATGCAGTATAAAAAGTGCTATAATATAAAAGAAAATGGG
>JBCNVJ010000282.1:0-16630 GCA_039630255.1 Fervidobacterium sp.
AGATGGTAGAGTAGTGGTAGGCATCCCCAGGGCAGTGCTTCAAAACAACTTTGTCAAAGCAATTGAGGTCGAGATCGAATTTGTCGATGGTGATACTGGAAGTTTTGAGTTGCGATATTCTGCAAAAAGTATAAAAGACCCCGCTTTAATTGATCATAGATTATTTGGATTGATGCTTGATAGCTCAACAATGCAGCCAATGAAAGGAAATATGCCTGTTCCTGTAAATAAAAAATTTACAGCAAGAGCCGTCCTCAACACACCATCACCTGACCCGCAGGTGATTATTGTTCTAAAACCAAAGAATAAGAATGAAGCACCTCATATAAAATCCTTAACGTACAAAATATGGACTACACCAGCGATGGTTGTTATCAGAGGTTTTAACTGGACCAAATAGAAAATATCAAAATGGGGTGAATTCTTTGAATAAAGTGGGGGCATTGCTCGTTGAAGCGCTTATTTCAATAATGATTGTCTCTATGGCTATAGGCATTAGTTTGGTTTCATCATATAATTTAATCAGAAAAGCTTATGAAAATAGTATGATTCTGACAATGTCAGAAATACTTTTAAATGAATGTGAACAGCTACTTTCTTTAAAGCAATCTCAAATATATGATGGAACCAAAATAGTATCATATAGTGGAAAGAATTACACTGTTTCAGTTAGTAAAGAGACCAGACGTATTAGCCAAAATTTCAAATTTTACTACTACAGGAACAATTCTTACTTACCAGTTGCTAAACCTGGTCCAATTGTTATAAACAACATAGTTGTGATAAGAGTAAGAGTGACTGACCAGGCGGGTAGGTATATGGAAACTGAAATAATTCCTCAACAATGGTGATGTGAATACGAATCTGCGGAGGATAAAATGATTAAAATGATGAGGAAAGGTTACACATTAACTGAAGTCATCATCTCGATTGTATTGATGTCCTTAATTTTTGCGATATCAATGCCTGTATATTATAGAATGTCAACTACTCTTCCAAAGGAAGCACAACTTGTTTCAATTGCACAAAGGCTATTGTTTCTACTATCGGATGCAAGAAAACTCGGATTCTTGGGAAACAATGTCGTATGTATCAAATATTCTAATAGGATCTTCGAAACTTTCGTAGACAATGATCTTGATGGTCAACCGGATAACAATCAATCAATATCAAAAATCGATTTAACGGTAAGAGACTATGAAAACATTACATTAACATTTAATGGTCAACAAGTTACTCAAATAAGCGACCTGTACACTGTTGACGGAGTTTTTGCAAAGAAGGTTGGAAATACTTTGGACTTAACCTATTCAAATGCCACATTTCAATTTTCACTCCAAGGACAATCTATAAGAGTAGTGATTGAGGATTCACTACCGAAGATAATTGAAAAGTAAACATGGGTGATGGTATGAGAAGAAAAGGATACACATTTGTTGAATTTCTGATTGTGCTGATATTGATTTCCATATTTTTCTCAATACTCATCGTAATCACTGACTCAGCTATGAAAGCTTACAGTTTAACACGTTCGACTCTCCAAACTCTGTACGCTCAAAGTCACATAGATTTTACCTTCGATATGTTGGAAGGTGAGCTGAAGTGGGTTGGAAGTGGCTCGAATTTATTGCGAGGAGAAAGAAGTGGTTCTGAATTGAGAAAACCAAATAAAACAGAGGTATACCAACAAATAAGTGACAGGCTTTGGTTACAAGATAGTATAGACATAGAAAAAACAAGTACTGGTTTTATAATATACATAACATACGTTGTAGCTTCACCTGTGAAATTTTTTTACGATAGTACAACAGGAACATGTAGAGCTATTTCTGAAGGATACATAGATTCCCCTGATTGGTCAATTGTAACACGTGCACTTGTTCCATCTTCTGAACATTATGTGCCAACCTTGGTTAAGTTAAAGTACTATTACAATGATTCTGGTGTTTACAGACCGGTCACTGGAAGATTAAAAGTTACACCAAATCTTAGGTTCTTAATTAGAGAAGTTGATCCATCAAATCCATCTATTGAAAGAAATCTTGCACCAACGACTTTTCCTACTACTTCAACTCAACCCGGTTCAGCACCAAATGAATTGTTTATAACGCCAATTTCTAAATTCAGTAATGTTTCTTTGAACACAGGGTATACTACTCGATCATTCAGACAAGTTCAAATTGAATACAACTCCCAAACAAAGGAGATAACTGTGAGGCGCTTAATACCAATATTTGAACCCTCACCTGTCATTTATAATATAAAACTGTTAGATAATGTAGAGAGTTTACAAGGAAGTCTTGTATACTATTCTTCAGATGGTCTCAGTGAATTAAGATTTGACAATAGAAATGATTGGAATGCTTATAAGAATGGTCCTGAATTGCGAAATATAAAAGATTCCATTGTAGGAATGAAATTCACAATCACATGGCGACCTTCGTGGAAACTTGTAAACGCTGAATATCTCACCAAAACACGCCTTATAATAATTCCAAAAAGTATACAGTAAGATACTTAGGAGGAAGTGACATGTATAAAAGAGGTGTAGTAAGTATATCAGTAGCTCTGCTAATTTTTCTTCTTGCGAGTTTGTCTACTTTTTTAATTTCTGGTATTCTCAAGGAAGTGATTGAGGTTGAATCAAGAGTACAATCTTCATTAAATAGTTCAAAAGCAAGGCTAATGATGATATCAAACGCAAACATATGGACAAAGTTTTTGACTGATAATGGTGGCTTCTGGGATGAGATCCAATATGATTTCCAAAATACAGAGGGCACTGTTACATGCATAGATTTTAGGAATAATAGCGATTATATAAAGATAAATATTGGAAATTCAGAAAAAGTAACCAACTATTCTATTGTTGCGACAACGACACAGTTTTCTAAGATAGACAGATACATTAGAGTTAATATGGAGGTACTTATCAACGGTGAAAAAACACCATTTGGTGGTCTATTCGATTTTGGATGGCCCGGTTTTTAATTTCGCAAGCTTGTCAAACTTATTTTTTCTCCTCAAACTCTACTTTCTTAAGTATTTCTATTTGTTTTTTGAATTCCTTTACCCCCATGTTTGAAAGTATAAACCTTGCTACAAAAAACTGAAATGGAAGCCATGTGACATGACCACTTGGTATAATGTATCTTTTTGGTTTACCAAGTGCATACCATAATAGTTTTCTACTCCTTAGTGGTAATGCCCTATCGAACAATGCTTCAACAAAGATTATCTTCCTTTTATCAACAAATTGCGCATAGGCTATTGGATCAAGTTTTAAATATGGATGTATATCGCTTTTTTGCATTTCTTCAACACTTTTGAATTGTTTTAGAACTTCTAACTGCTCTTCAAAAAGAGTCTTCATGCGTCTTTGATCTTCTATGAAATGTTTTATTTTTCCTGTCGATTTAAGTTTTTCAACACTTCTTCTGAAAAATGCTAAGGTGGGCGAATGCCACATAAGTGTCGCCATTTCTCCTCCTACCGTCATCAGTATTGTTTTTTTGAAGTCACTTCTTATTGCGTTTATCATAACAGAAATCATTCCACCAAGACAAAAACCAAATAAATGAGAGTTTTCTATCCATAACCGTTGGGTTTTCATATGCTCAACTATACTAATAACATCAACAACTGATTGTTCCCAGAATTTTGTCGATTTTTCAACGTCAGTATCAAAAAAATCTTTCCCACTCACAGAACCATGTGCAACGCGTGTAAAATTACCCGGCAAAATTGGAAAAACAACTCTAACACCTGCATTGGCAAGATGTGTTGCCATCCAAAGTAAAAATGGGATATTTGAAGTACCAAGTCCGTGTAGTATGAAAAGTACCCCCACAGGGTTTTCCTTTGGATCGAAAAGGTAATATTCAACTATCTCTGTACCTTTTATTGGCTCTGGATAAAGCGTTTTAAAGCGTACATACGAAACTCTAAATTTCTTTGCTTTCATTATGTAACCTTGTGTGTATTCTTCTATTCTTCCACTATACTGAAAACTTACCATTCCTTTCCCTCCAGAAAAAGCGAAGTTTTCTCAATTATATCTACTGTCTTTTTATCTCTCAGCACAAATTCAAAACCATGGTCACCATAAGGATGAAGCAGAAGTTTGCTTTTTATTTTATGTTTTCGAAGTCCTTTGTGCATTTTAACCGAGGATGTATAAGGAACTATTGAATCTCTTAATCCGTGTACGAGTAAAACTGAAGGAAATTTGCTTGTAATATGGTTGACAGGAGAATACTTTTCGTAAATACTTTTTGATTTACTGGGAAGTCTTTTCAGTGTTGTTGCTACTGCCAGTCTTGCAAAAAGTGAAGTTGAATTCCATATATCAATCAAATCACAAGGAGAATAGTAAGCTACTACCCTTTTGACATCTTCTGGTACTCTGCTTGCTGTTAAGAGCGCTAAGTGACCACCAGCGGATAATCCCATAAGTGATATTTCGTAATTCTCGTACTTAAATTTCTGTTTCAAAAACTCGACGGCTTTGATTAACTCATCAATTAACTTTTCTATACCAGCCTTATATCCTCTACTATAATCGATAGCAGCAACCAAAAATCCTTTTCCAACAAGATATCTATACCAAGATACGTTATTAGGTTGCCTTCTGTAACCACTTATCCAGCCACCACCATGAGCAAATAGAACTATCCCTTTTGGTTCGGTTAAACCAAGTTTTTGAATGTCCGGATAGAGAATGTCAAGGTAGTTGTCGTGATACTTTACGGACTCTATTTTTGTCCACGTGGATTTTTTAGGGTCCAAAGCAATTCTTCCGAATACTGACTTACGTATTAAAGGTAAATTCAATATGAGAAGAACCATCACGAAGACCAAAAAATTTGAAAAAAGTGCTAACAAAGAAAATAGATACAAAATAAGCTTCAAAATAACTATTATTTTGCTGTTAAGATTACCAAAAATTTTACCGCCTCCTATAAGTATTTTTTACAAGATTCTTTTATTAATTATACCACTTCAACTAAAATATGATACAATCCAAATAACATCCGATTTTACAACTTAACCAATGAAATTGAAGGAGGAAGATGTTATGCATTTCGGAATAATAAAATATCCAGTGGTAGATATGCGTGCAGAGCCAAAATTTAGAAGCGAAAGGATACATCAAATGGTGTTTGGTGAAAGTGTTGAAATCAAAGGTGAAATTGAAAATGAATATATTTACGCTTGTGATCTTAGGTTGAATTATTGCGGATACTTAAACAAAAATTGTGTCTGGACTTTAAGCAAAAATGAATATGAAGAATTCATAAAGCTTGATATTATAAAAGTTAAGAAACCTTTTTGCAAGACAGATGGATGGATAACTTACATGCTACCGATAGGCAGTAGAATATATACTGATACAAGGGTATGTTACCTACCAAACGGTAAGATTTTTCAATTGGTAGATGATCCATCTTTAGAACTAAATGATATAGTTAACTTGAGTGTTAATTTTATCGGCGTTCCGTATCTTTGGGGAGGAACATCCTCGTACGGTTTTGATTGCTCAGGATTTGTTAACAGACTTTACGATGCACTTAATATAAACATACCAAGGGATGCCCATCAACAGGAAGAAAGCTTAGAATGTGTTAGACAACCAGAGCCTGGTGATTTGCTATTTATGGAAGGACACGTAATGCTTTACATAGGTGATAATAAAGTAATACACGCAAACGGACACGATATGTGCGTCAGTATTACAGATTTAGATAAGGAAGATTATGGTCGCTATCTCAAAAACAAAATTAGAAAAGTTTGCACAGTAAGTAAAATATGATAAAATTTCATAGATAAAGAATGAAAGTTGGAGGTGTTAGCTATGGGAAAGTACGATCTTGATATTGAAAAATACAGAAAAGCTTTGGAAAAAGTTATCCAAAGATTTTCAGATAGAGGCTGGGAAGAGATAAAACTTGAAGAAGTTTGGTTCGAGACTTCAATACCTATAGATATATTGCTTGAAGTTTTTAATGCAGGAGTGAATATACCTGCTGAAGTAAAGCTTATTACACACAAGGGGAACATAGTATGGAAAAGCGAAGAATAAGTACAATTATTATAGCTACCGCTTTTTTTACTATATTCTTTTCCATTGACTTCAATGCAACTATAAGTTTCAACTACGGAGATACACTCTTCAGCTTGTACAATAAAACAGAGTACAATGCATTTTTCAAAATTGATGCAGCCCTTTGTTATGTTTCAAACAATTTTAATTTTCTTTTTGACATTGCCATTTTAAACAACAAAATTTACAATGATCCTTTTTCCGAAAGCTATTATGGTGGTTTTTACTTTGCTATGAATGATGCAAAGTTAAAGTTTAAAGTTGAAAATTTTCAAATATCCTTGGGTAAAACAAATATGAAAGATGTAGTTTACACTCCATACTCTTTGTTTGTTTCATCCTTTGATTATCCAAGAAATACTATCGAATATAAATATGAAGATGGAAGATTCACATACATAACAAAATGGTTGCAACTTAATAATTTACAACACGTAGCAGATCCCGTCGAAAAGTATCGAAGTGCAAATTTTAAAGTTTATGCTGCCAAATTTGACAAAATTAGATTTGGTTACGAAGAAATTAATGTTTACGTTGGAAAGGAATTTGATTTTGAATATTTCTTTAATCCTATTCCTGGATTTTTCATTCAGTATGTTAACGATGCAGGCAGACCGTTTTCAGAAGGTATTGGTGAAGCGAATTACATTATGGGATTTTTTTTGGATTATTTGGATGATAGTAATTATTTTTATGCTCAAGTTTTGATAGATGATATAAACATGAACAGGTTCTTTTATCCAACATCTTACCAAAATCCAGATAAAATCGCTTGGTCCATCGGCGGGATTTTTAGCTTAAACAAAGGAAAGATTGGTTTGTATCATGCCGGGGCTACTAGATACACTTTCCAGCCTTCGGCAGAGTTTGGGAAACAAAGATATTATGGTTACACATACTTTCCATACATAACCTACCAAGTCGGCGATAAAACTATGATTTTTCCCCTTGAGTTTCTATACGCTGGATACAAATACGGCGAGAATAATATTGCTTTCTTGGTTGAATATGAACCAAAAGATATAAAAAACCTCAAATTAAGCTTAGAACACGTTGTTTTAGGGGAACGCTCGCCGGTAAATCCATGGGGAGATAAAGTAACATACACGCAAGGTACTCATTTGCTTAATGATCCTGTCTTAGAGTATAGACTTTTCTTAGGAGTTGATTTTAAGCATAAATTGGCAAGTGTAATAGATTTTTATCTGAACTCTACATTGGGATACATTTGGAACAAATCGGAACTTGTTAACGTTGATAGTGACGATGTTAAAAAGCCATTAATGAGACCAAAAAGTGGGAACAATCAACCTTATTTTTCAGCCACGTTTGGTCTAATATTAAGATTTACTTTCTGAGGTAGAATAAGTATGATAAGAGATGGTTTTAACGCGGTTTTACCTTCTTTTTTTATGATGTTCATTGGATTTTTGTATGGTAAGATATTCAACAAAAGCGATGCTGATATAGTCAATAAAATTGCCACATGGCTCATGGCACCTGTTATAACCTTCGCATTCATTAATGATTATACACCAAATGCTAATATACTTTTAAAATTCATTGGAGGTTTTGCTATAATGTTTGCTGTGTCTTATTTTATTTCTGGTTTTCATAAGTCACACAGAGAAATCTTTTTCACAGGGAACGTGTACGTAAATTCTGGCTATCTTGGTTATCCTGTTTTAATGGCATTGTGGGGAGAAAAAGCCTTGGCTCTTGGAGTAGTTTACTCTTTTGTGAACGTACTTTTTGGAAGTACGTTTTTACCGAGTATGATACGAGGAAGTTTGGAGTTAAAAAATGCTTTAAAACTCCCATTTTTATACGCAATTTTAATTGGTTGGGTGTTGGGAGTCCTAGGAATATCTTATAAGCAAATGCCATACGGTTTACTGACTGGGTTTAATTGGATTAGAGACATGGCCATACCATTTTTGCTTTTGCAGGTGGGAATTTCAATTTCAAGGATCAAATTTGACTGGTCTGATATAAAAGATTATCTATTACTTAGCTTTGAGAGGCTCGTACTCGTACCACTTGTAATGTTGATCTTCGCATATTTCTTGGAATCCTTTGAAGCAAAGGTCTTTATACTTGAATGTGCTATGCCAATTGGTGTAAATAGTGTGGTAGTGATAAACACATTTAAAAAAGAAGACACTTCAAAAGCAGGAGTAACAGTTGCTATAACAACTTTGTTTTCGTTAATTACACTTCCATTGTGGGCAGTGGTACTTGAAAAGATCTTCAAATGAAAGTTTAATTTCCGAAAGGAGGAAGAAAAGTGTACTTACAAGATGTTATAAAAGTTCTTGATGAATTCTGGGCAAATCATGGATGTTTTATTGAGCAACCGTACGATATGGAAATGGGTGCCGGCACATTTCATACCTCAACCTTTTTTGGTGTACTTAGAAACAGACCTTGGAATGTCGCTTTTGTACAACCAAGCAGAAGGCCTACTGATGGAAGATATGCTGAAAATCCTAACAGAATGCAAAGATTTTATCAGTACCAAGTAATATTGAAACCGCATCCGGAAAATTCTCAGCAAGTTTATCTTAATTCACTTCAAGCACTCGGCATAGAACCCAAGGAACATGATATAAGATTCGTTGAGGATAATTGGGAATCACCAACACTTGGTGCTTGGGGAATAGGCTGGGAAGTGTGGCTTGATGGAATGGAGATAACCCAGTTTACTTATTTTCAACAAGTTGGTGGTTTATCTTTGAAGGAAATACCTCTTGAAATAACCTACGGCATAGAGAGAATTGCGATGTATCTTCAAGGTGTAGACAATGTTTACGATGTCATGTGGAATAAAGACGTGAAGTACGGGGAATTGTTTAAAGAAAACGAACGACAGTTTTCAATATACAATTTCGAACAAGCCAATGTGGAGATGTTATTCAAATTGTACGAAATACACAGAAGTGAATTTGAAAGACTTATTCAAAGAGAATTGATATTCCCTGCTTATGAACAATTACTCAAATGTTCTCACACATTTAATTTACTCGATGCAAGAAACGCAATTAGTGTGGCACAAAGAAACACATACATACGTGATATCCGTGGCATGGCTAACAAATGTGCAAAGATGTTCATTGAAACGCAAGAAACGGGGGTTGAAAGTAATGAATGAATTTCTTTTTGAAGTTGGTGTGGAAGAACTTCCAACAACAGAAATAGATGGATTATCGAACCAACTAAAAGAAAAGCTAGAAGAGCTACTAAATAATGAAGGCTTAAGTTACGAAAAAATAGACGTTTTTGTTGCACCAAGGAGATTTGGTTTTGTCTTAAAAGGTCTGCCCGATTCAACACCTGATAAAATTGTTGAAAAGAAAGGTCCAACAGTAAGTGTGGCATTTGATGAAAATAATCAACCGACAAAAGCATTACTTGGTTTTTTAAAATCGAACAATTCAACACTTGAGGAAGTCAAAATAATAGATAATTACGTATACATAAATAAGATCCAGAAAGGTTTGAGTATTGAGGAATTCCTTAAAATTAGAGTTCCACAAGTAATTTATTCTCTGAGGTTTAAAAAACCAATGAGGTGGGGTAATGGTTGGTATGAATTTGTTAGAATTCCACATCATGTTTTGGCGATATTGAACGACAAGATTGTAGACATGGAGATATTCGGTATTAAAGCGTCTAACAAAACACTTGGGCATAGATTTATAATGGACGAATATTTCGAAGTCTGCTCGTTTCAAGATTATCTTGAGAAACTATGGAGATACTACGTTATACCAAAGTTAGAAGATAGAATAAGCCATATAAAAAATCAGTTAACAGAGTTTGAAAAGAATGGGTACACTATCGATAAAGATGAAGATTTGATAAAAGAAGTTGCTATTTTGACAGAGTATCCTAAGTTAATATCCGGAACTTTCAGTGAAAAGTTTCTAAATCTTCCGAATGAACTTATAAAAACCACGATTAAGCATCATCAAAGATCGTTCACTGTGCAAAAAAATGGGAAAATAACAAATCTATTTGTTGCGTTCATAGATATGCCAAATGACGAATTCGGAAATGCCAAGAAAGGATACGAAAGAGTAATAAATGCAAGACTTGAAGACGCAAGATATTATTTTGAAAAAGATACACACATTAAGCTTGAGCAATTTAATGAAAAGCTTAGAGAGATGGTTTTTCAGAAAGAACTTGGAACATTATACGACAAAGTCTTGCGTATTGAGCAGCTTTCGGACAAAATAGTTCAAGTTTTGGAATTGGGTAAAATCCGTGATAAAATATTACGTACAGCAAGATTATGTAAAGCAGATATAGGTTCATATGTTGTATACGAGTTTCCAGAATTGCAAGGTGTAATGGGAAGAATATATGCATTAAAAGATGGGGAAGATCAAGACGTGGCATATGGTATACAAGAACATTACTTGTCTGAACCAAATACTATAGAGGGTGCAGTTGTAGGTATAGCAGATAGAATAGATACAATAGTTGGAAATTTCATCGTAGGTAACATCCCAAGCGGTTCTAAAGACCCGTACGGTTTACGAGGAAAGGCAGACGATATATTTACGATAATACAAAAGTTTGATTGGAACTTAGAATTAAAAGTTTTAGTTGAAGAGGCTTGTAGATTACTGGGAAAATCAGTTAATGAAAACATCATGGAATTCTTTGAGACAAGATTTGAGTTATATAATTCGCAAGTCAGATATGATATAGCACGTGCGACAAGGCACCTGTGGATCACACCACTCAAAGGTATTTTGTCAGCTAAAGCGATTTCGAAAATTGTTGGAAAGAGTGAATTTTCTGTTTACTTATAGGATTTGAAAGGGTTCACAACATCTCGAAAAAACATCCATCAGACTATTTTGATCCAGCAAAATTCATAGAAAACGCAGAGAAGAGGTTATTTGAAAAATACATAGAAGTGAAACCAGTTGTTATGGATGCCTTGTCCCATCTGAATTATGAAATGGCACTTGAGAAATTAATAGAACTTCGACCCTACATAGATAATTACTTTGACGAGGTATTTGTTATGTGCGAAGATGAAGATCTAAGAATGAACAGATTAGGTTTTTTGAAAACACTCGACAATCTTTTCGTACAGATAGGAGATTTGAGCCAGGTTGAAAAAATTTGAGAAGAGAGGTGTGAGTTATGGTCAAAAGGATGGTAGTAGTGGTTTTCTTGATTTTCTCAGTAAGCCTGTTTTCATTTAGCCTTGGGAGTTTAAAGGTATCATCCCCAGCGGGTGTTGTCAAACAACCTTTTGTTGTCAGAACAATTGTAATGCCCGAAGTCTCGAATAGTACCTACACAATTGGCTTAGAAGGTCATCTCGAACTTTTTGCCCTGAATATTTCAGTAGGTACTTTTACAAGTTATCCAGGTCTCTCTTTCGATGGAGAGGTATACGTTGGATTTGGTTTTAATCTTGGCGGTTTATATGCGGCTGTAAGCGCGACAGTAGACAATTACACGAAAATATTTGACTTATCTTCTTTCAAAGAGCCTAAGGTAGCGTTGGGATTAGCTACTTCAAGAAAAACAAACATATTGTTTGCTTCGTGGTCAAGGTTCGAGCTTTCTTATCTTCCTGTAGATTTGATATTAAAAGATATGGAAGGTAATTTCGAACTGAATGAGAATTTTGATTGGACTAATGCAAATTTGAGATTAATTATCGAGTCACAAGACGTTGGCTATTTCTTGTTTGCTTTTTATACAAATAAGATTTCAGAATTCATGGATGGAAACTACAAGTATGCCTTTGAGTTGGCACTGCCTTCTGATCCTGCTTACATATACATCTCTCAGAATTTTGACAGCTCATGGAAAGTTGGACTTGGACTGGCAATATCTTTCTTGAATACGATTGGTACTTATGAATTTTCAACTGGAAAGTTTAATTGGTTGGTAAGTGCACAATTTTAAATTTCACTTTTACAAAGGGGGTAGGGACATATGAATAAGAAAAAACTTCTATGGATAGTTGCTTTAATTTTAATAACAGGGATGGTAAGTACAGTTTTTTGTCAAACTTTAACGCAGATTAAGCAACGAGGTAAACTTCTTGTTGGAACGGAACCGACATTTCCCCCATTTGAGTTTGTTGACGAAAAAAACCAGGTTGTAGGGTTTGACATCGATATTGCAAATGAACTTGCGAAAAGACTTGGTGTTAAGCTTGAAATAGTGAGTTTACCGTTTGATAGTCTTATTCCAGCGCTTTTGCAGGGTAAAATTGATTTGATAATAGCTGGAATGACAATTACTGAAGAAAGAGCAAAAGTTGTGGATTTCTCTAAGGCTTACTTTGAAGCTAATCAAGCAATTGTTGTAAGGAAAGATGGAAAATTCGAACCGAAAAAGTTTGAAGAACTTGTTGGTAAAAAGGTTGCTGTTCAGCTTGGTACAACAGGTGATTTAGTTGTAAGTGATATAAACGGTATAAATGTAGTAAGATTCCAAAAGTTTACAGACGCTTTCCTGGAACTTCAAAATGGTAGAGTTGACGCAGTTGTGCTTGATGAAGCACCAGCAAAAGCATACGTAAAGAAATTCCCAAAGTTTGTAATAAGTGCTGTTGTTGATACAGGTGAAACCTACGGAATAGCAGTAAAGAAAGGAAACAAGGAATTGCTAAATTTCGTAAATCAAACACTTGATATAATAAAGTCTGCAGGAATTTACAATAAATTGTTGCAAAAGTGGTTTGAGTAAAATCTTTTGCGCCCCTTTTTGAAAAGGGGCGTTAATTTTCTATTGGTTTATGGTCTGTTAGAGTTTGAAATTGGAGGGAAGGTTGTGGAAGCAGTACTTGAATTATTCAAAAATTTTCAATTTCTCTTAATTGGTGCGTGGGAAACATTGAAATTAACAGCGTTTTCTGTAGGTATTGGTCTTATTCTCGGTACGTTTATAGGTATGGGAAGACTTTCGAAGATAAAACTCATAAACTATCCTTGTACTGCTTACGTAGAGTTTCTAAGAGGTACTCCTTTACTTGTTCAGATATCTATAATATATTTTGGGTTACCACAGCTCGGTATCCAACTTGCGCCATACCCAGCTGCGATTACAGCGCTTGGCTTGAACAGTGGTGCTTACATAGCTGAAATAGTGAGAGCTGGTATACAATCCATACCTAAGGGACAGTACGAAGCTGCAAGATCTTTGGGATTAACACACTGGCAGTCAATGAGATATGTTATATTACCACAAGCATTTAGGAATATACTACCTGCACTTGGTAACGAATTTATAACTCTAACAAAAGATAGTTCACTTGCCTCTGTTATAGGCGTCTCAGAGCTTATGAGAGCTGGACAATTTGTGATTTCGCGAACTTTTCAAACATTTTCAATCTATTTTGGCATAGCTTTCATATATTTTGTAATGACATTTGTTATCTCCAGACTCGTAAGATACGTTGAGAGGAGGATGGCAACAGCATGAACGATAAAGATGGAAATGAAATAATTATTAAGATAGAAGACCTTGTTAAAAAATTTGGGAAGCTTGAGGTACTGAAAGGCGTGAATATGCAAGTGAGACGTCAAGAAACCATAGTTATAATCGGTCCAAGCGGTGGAGGGAAAAGTACTTTGCTCAGATGTATAAATAAACTCGAGCATTATCAAGGTGGAAAGATATATTTAGATGGAAAAGATATAGATGAATACGATGTAAATCAATTGAGAACAAGAATAGGTATGGTATTTCAACAATTCAATTTGTTCCCACATATGAATGTTTTACAAAATCTTACACTGGCACCAATAAAAGTGAAGAAGATCCAAGAAAAAGAGGCTGTAGAGAAGGCAAAATACCTTCTCAACAAGGTAGGGCTTATAGACAAAATAGATGCTTACCCTGAACAACTTTCAGGTGGTCAAAAACAACGTGTTGCAATTGCAAGGGCGTTAATGATGGATCCAGAGATAATGCTATTTGACGAACCGACTTCCGCGCTCGACCCAGAACTCGTAGGAGAGGTTCTTGATGTTATGAAAGATCTTGCAAACAGTGGTATGACGATGTTAGTTGTAACACACGAAATGGGCTTTGCAAAAGAAGTTGCAGACAGGATTGTTTTTATAAGCAACGGTGTAATTGAGGAAGAAGGGAAACCCGAAGAAATACTAAAAAATCCCCAAAAACCAAGAACAAGAGAATTCTTAAGGAGAATACTTTGAGTTCAAAATTCGAAAGAGTGCCAAGAAGGCACTCTTTTCTTTTTTAAAAGTTCCATGTTTTGACTATATTCAAATCGCCATCTAATTCAACAAGCTTAGCCGGATAGCCTTCTTTTATTCTTCCACCTTCTATTCCCAAATCAAGGGTTGAGTTGTAAGAAGATACCATAGCAAGTTCTCTAAGCCGGCAACCAGTGAACTTTTGAAAATTCTTAACAGCTTGGGAAAAACGAAGCGTACTACCGGCTATAGTGCCATCCTCCAGTTGCACTTTGCCGTCAACAACTTTTACAGGTAGTTCACCAAGCATATAGTATCCATCTTTCATACCTGTTGCACTTATACTATCAGTAACCAATACTATCTTTTGAGCCCTTTTGATCTTATACACAAAATCAACAAATTCAGGGCAACTGTGGATTCCATCTACTATTAATTCTACGGTAAAATCCAAATACAATCCTGCGCCAACCATGCCAAGGTCTCTATGATGAATTTGGCTCAACGCGTTTGGAAAATGAGTTATCCTTCGATAACCATCATCAAAAGATTTCTTAGCTATTTCGAAATTTGCATTGGAATGTCCAAGGGAAATTCTAATCCCTTGGCGTGAGCAGCTTTTGGCAAACTCGGAAAATGTCTCACTTTCAGGTGCTACAGTTATTATCTTTATCTTTTCTAAGGATACATACCTTTCCATTTCAATTACATCCACAGGAGGTGACACTATGTGACTTTCATTATGCGCACCTTTTCTTTTTTTTGATATGAAAGGACCTTCTATATGAAATCTCAAATCCTCTGGGATTTCGATCTTTGAGAGTTTTTCAAGCTGGCAAGTAACGGTAGTTGGAAGGAAATACCATACACCCTCAAGTGCTTCATATTCTTTGAACTTTTCAAATTCTAATTTACTTGCGTGCATCGTATCGATGCCCATTATTCCATGAATGTGTGGATCTATAAAACCAGGCATAAGTATACTTTTATAAGTACTTCTCTCTGTTTTTAATACTTTGTATATTCTTTCCTCAAACTCCACTGTACCAACGTATTCACCATCTATTGGGTCAACAATTAACACATTTTCAAGAACCACTTCGCACCACCTTTTTGTTATAAAATAACAGACTTTACTAAGCCTTTTGGCTTATCTGGATTCAATCCCTTACTTACAGCCTTCATAAAACCAAGTAACTGTCCGTACAAAACAAGAAATTGGACTTCAAACTCAGGAACGTCTGAAACCGGTTCTAAGAGATCGACTGACGCACCTTTTCTAATCAATTCTTCGGCAAGCATTCTCTCAACTTCACTTCCAGTTGAAAATATTGTAACATGTGTCTTTTCACCAAGTAAGGCTATAGGTCCATGTCTGTACTCAAGAGGTTCGTAAAATTCTGTGTGAGATAAAGCCATCTCCTCAACTTTCAACGCGCTCTCTTTAGATACAAAGTACCGTTCTGAATAACCTAAAAAAACAAAATGATTTTTAGTACTTAACTTTTCGCAATTTAAAATACCCATGTACTTCTCCAAGAAGTCATCAGCTCTAAGTTTTTGCTTTTCAATCCCATTTAACAATAATCGTACTATGGCTGAAAAACTACTTGTCATTACGGTAGATTCTTCATGGGCAAAATCAAGATTGAATTTTATATCACATATGTCTGTTAATGGACTTTGAGTTTCACATGTAATGCCTACAGTTTTCATTCTTCCGGACAGCAGTCTTGCTGCTTCAACAGTTTCTGTTGTTGTACCAGTTCTTGATATAAGAATGGCCGTATTGTATTTATTACTAACAATTTCTGCTAACGAGCTTTTTGCAAGAAATTCTCCAGATGTGATAGCTTTTGCACGTATTTCCCTTTTTCGAAGAACTTCAGAAACTATTTGTCCAATGTTAAACGAACTGCCGCATCCAATAAACACATAACTTTTATCTTTTTCAAAGATGAAAGGTTCAATATTATCTACGAAGCTTATCAGTTCACTAACTCTGCATATTTCTTTGTAAGTGTGATAGCTGTTTATTAACCCCGAATTAAACATATTAAAAAACCTCCGGTGCTTTCTTAACATTGTTAAAGTGATGCATAATTTGTTCTCACTGTCAATTTTAATTTTACCCTACTAAATGAAAACAAAATCCATTGAAAGATTTACCTACTTAAAGAATCGGGAGCTTCACGCTCCCGGTTTTTTGTTATTTAAAAGAGAGAACTGAGTTCACTATAAATTTCTTCCGTAATTTTCTCTTTAACTTCTATAGCTTTGATATTTTCTTTCAATTGTTCTACAGAACTAACCCCCAGAATGA
>JBCNVJ010000283.1:0-4448 GCA_039630255.1 Fervidobacterium sp.
TTGAGGAGAAAAGGTATTGTGAGCAACACATCATCACTGAAGGTAGTCTGGAATCTATAATAAATGCGTTTAAAGAGAAAAATTTCATGATTTTTGTTATTCAAGATCTACTTTATTGGGTTGGACTTACAGGAATCAGTCTTGGTTTAGTTTATTATGTGACAGTTTTACTTAGGCTACCAAAAGAACAGGCTTCAAAAGTTCAGCTTATTATGTTTTTGCTATCGTTTGTTTTCTATGTACCAGTAAATATATTAGCCAAGAAGTTGGGCAAAAAACGTCTCCTTATGATTGGTTTTATAATATTTGCGTTTGATTTTGCTTTTACATCTTTATTGGGAAAATTTCCATTTTCTGCTTATGTGCAAAGTTATATAGTTGCTGTTTTGTCTGCTATACCGCTTGCAATCTTTGGAATATTACCAAATGCCATGGTTGCAGATATTGCTGAAGCGCATGGCAGAGAAACCGGAAATTATAAAGCTGGTGTGTTCTTCGGCGCAAGAACTTTTATGCAAAAAATGGGACAAACGCTAGCTGGACTTATATTTCCATCTATTTTCATAATTGGTTCAAACGAAGTAAATGAATTTGGAATGAGAATAAGTTCACTGATATCATTGGTATTCATGATTTTGGGATACATATTATTAATATTCTACAATGAAAAAAGAATTCTCAAAATTCTTGGTTTTGCTTCAGAAAAATAATTAAAGTAAACAACCTTGGTGTTTTTACCAAGGTTGTTTATTTTCTATCAGCTTGATTCTGACAATTTCTATTATTTTTTGAGGGGCTAATTTACTAATTGTTGCGATATTCTTGTTGGTATATTTTAGAAAATCTTCAGCACGGAGTGGATTGATTAAGTCAAAATTTTTTTCATACTTCTCGAAATCCTCATCAGTTTCAATTTCAACTATGTATTTAACGGATACATTGTAGGGACGATCAAGTTGAATGAACTCATCGAGTACAACCTCGGCTGGTTGAAACATTAAGAAGTATCGAAGTTTTGCGACAACTGGTTTGAAGTAAAGTAAGCTGAAAATTTCGCTTGATACATTTAATTGACTTTCTTGCTCTTCTCTTGTAAAGTTATCCATTAATTCCCCTTTTGTTGCGATTATCCATTCTTCGCTTCCATTGACATCAAATGTGTACCTTATTCTACAACCATTGTTTTTTCCGAACAACTTACAATCGTCAATATACCATTGTACTGCCCCTATTGTTTTAAGTGATTTCTTCAGTAAATTCTTTGCTTGCTCATCTGTTACTAAGTACTTTTTTTCACGTTCAAGCTTCATTTTTTCCTCCTGATCTTTTGATGATTAACATTGTTGGACAAACTTGTGCTTTGTCAAATAGTATCAGTGGCAGATTTATTGAACAATTGTTTGTTCTACAGGATAATCAATTTCTTCAAGTTTCTCAACAACTTTTTCAATGTTGTTTGTTTCAATAATTACTTCTTTTTCCGAAACTCTTATTTCAAAATTTTTTTCTCCGATTTCTTCAAGCGCTTTTGAAATTCTCATTTTACAGTGATTGCAGGAAATATCTGGTACCTTCAAAAGATATCTTGCCATACTGTACACCTCCAAGTAATTTTTAAACTATCAATTAGAAAGTTTCGATAATCTTAAAGAATTAAGGATAACCGTTATTGAACTTGTAGCCATTGCGCCTTCTGCGATTGCAGGATGTAAAAGTCCGAGCATAGCAAGTGGTATAGCGAGTATGTTGTAAAAAAATGCGAATATAAGATTTTCTTTTATGATTTTAAATGTTGCTTTTGAAATTTGGATGGCATCAACAACCTTTGAAATTCCTCCCTTAGTTATTATGATATCTGCATTATCTATTGCAAGGTCACTTCCAGTACCTATCGCTATTCCTATGTCGGCGCCTTTCAAAGCTATTGCATCATTTATTCCATCTCCTACCATTATTACCTTTTTACCTTTGCTTTGAAATTCTCTCAGTATGGATAGCTTATCTTGAGGTTTCGCATTTGCATAGACATAATTAATACCTACTGTGTTTGCAATATACCTTGCGGTTTTTTCGTTATCTCCAGTCACCATAACAGGTACAATTCCAAATTCTGAAAGCTTTTTTACAGCATCCTTAGAATCTTCCCTGAGAATATCTTGAAGTATGAAAAAACCAATAACATTGTCATTTTTTACTACTTCTACAACGGAAGCACCTACTGATAAATAATTTTCGTATTTTGAAAAATCGCGAGGTTTTCCGATAAAGTAATTTTCACCGTTAATCTTTGCATAAACACCTTCTCCGTGAACTTCGCTGAACTCCTCAAAGTTGATCTTTTTACCATCTTTGTTGTCTCTTCCAAGATATTCTACAATAGCTTTAGCAAGTGGGTGGTTTGAATAACTTTCGATAATGCTTAGATATTCTTCGTCCTCGAGTGGATATTGTGCATGTACAACAACAGGTTTTCCTTTCGTTATTGTTCCTGTTTTGTCAAACAGGACATATCCCACTTCCTTAGCTGTTTGAATGGCTTCTGCGTTCCGTATTAGTAATCCTCTTTTCGATGCAATGGAAGTTCCTACGATTAGAGCCATAGGTGTAGCAAGACCAAGTGCACAAGGGCAAGCTATCACTACTGTTGTTAAAAAGACAAATATTCCAAAAGAGACTCTATCTTCTATGTGTATTGACCATGGCAAAATCTCTCTTACATTTTTCGTGAGTATATTGAGTGTATCAAAACCAAAATACCACATAATTCCACTCAAAAGAGCCAAAAAAATAATAAGTGGTACGAACCAATTTGTAATTGTATCTGCTAACGCTTGAATTGGTACCTTTGACCCTTGGACTTGTTGAATAAGAGATATCATTTTCGACAAAAATGTGTCTTCACCTGTTTTTGTAACTTTAATTTTTAGTAATCCACTTAGGTTAAGAGAACCACCTATGACTTCATCTCCAACAGACTTAGCGACAGGTATAGGTTCTCCAGTAATCATAGATTCATCTACAGATGATTCCCCATCTAATACAACACCATCTGTTGGAATCCTATCGCCAGGTTTAACAACTACAGTGAATCCCACTTTTATAGCCTCTATTGGCATCAGGAACTCACCTTTCTCAGTAAACACCAGTGCTTCCTTAGATTGAATGGAAAGCAACTTTTGTATCTGTTTTGAAGCCTTATCTCTTAGATAAGATTCTATAAATCTGCCGACAAGATGAAGCGAAATAATCATTGCACCAATAGTTCCAAATGGGTGTACATTAATCCCAAAATAGTTAATAATGCTTGTTAACCATGCAGTTACAGAACCGAATATTATCAGCGTATCCATATTTGCATGCTTGTGCATTAAGGCTATTAAACAAGCGCGTGCTGTATCCCGTCCGGCGTAAAAAACTGCTACTGCAGACAAAACAATTTCAAATTCAGAAAAATATGGAATATGAACATTACTCATGTGTAAAAACATTAAAAGCATTAAAGGAATACTAACCGATAACGAAATGAGCATATTTGTTTTGATGCGTTTGAGGCGTTTTTCTTCTATACGTTCAGATGATTCATTTGAGACATCGTATCCAACACTTTGAACCGCCTTTACAAGAGCTTCCTCAGAAATAGGTTTATCCAACACAACAAATGCAGTGTTTGTTGCAAGGTTTACTGCAGCAAACTTAACACCTTCAACTTTTGAGAGCGATCTTTCAACAATCCTTGCACAATTTGTGCATGTCATACCTGTAATTTTTAACGTTTTTTTGTCTTCCAAGAAAATAACCTCCATCAATTCAGTAGAATCTTACAAGATACATTATTATCTTATCATTTATTAGTTTCTTAGTCAATTAGATAAAACTAATTTATTCTTTGGAATTTATATTTAGATCCGATACAAGGCAGTATTTTAAGTTATTTGATTTTGCATAATACATTGCGATATCTCCTTTTGTAATCAATTCACCAAAGGTGGAGGCATCTTGCGGATAAAAAACAATTCCGAAGTTACCTGAGATGTTTATTCTAACGTAGTTGTAATATATATCTTTTTCCATCTCTTCAAAGATTCTATCAATAAAATGCTCATGTTCTTTACAATCGTAAAGTAAGAATACAAATTCATCTCCACCCATTCTTGCAACAAAATCGCTTTTTCTTATCGAATTTTTAAACCTTTCACTAAGAATTTTAAGTACATAGTCTCCTACATTATGTCCATAAGTATCGTTTACTGGCTTGAATTTTTTCAAATCAAGATACATAAGGCACAAATTTTTATTTTCCCTATTTGCCAGTGCGATTAGGCGTTCACCTTCTATTTCAAGAAAACGTCTGTTGGGAAGTCCGGTAAGTGCATCGTGAAGTGATAGGTATTCCAATTTTTCCTTCTGTTCCCTCAGTTCTTTTTCTAACTTTATTCTTTCAAATATTA
>JBCNVJ010000284.1:0-1622 GCA_039630255.1 Fervidobacterium sp.
AATTATCGAAATCATTAAATCAGAGTTGTTAAGTTCAATGCCTTCCCAAGTTAATACTGCTTCTACATCGGAGCTGTTAACATCAATGCCCTCCCAAGTTGATACTGCTTCTACAAACGAAAGTGTACCGCCTCCAAGCAATCAATCTATACAACCTGTAAGTTCACAAATTGATGTATCTAATTCTCCAAACAACCAAAATGTACAATATGTAACAACCCAGACCGACACGACTAAACCTTCTTCAATCAGTCAGGATGATACTGGTGGAGCGGGAGGAGGACCAACACCACCGACATCTAAGAGCTCGATCACATGGTTGATATGGATTATAGTTGGAATAATTGTTTTAGTATTTTTGTTGAAGAAAAAATAATTTATATTGAAGGGGGAACATTCACATGACGCTGGCGGAAGTTGCAAATTTCATTTCACTGGTTGGATTTCCGATCTTTATGGCATACTATGTTTTTACGAAATATACAGAGGAACGCAAGAAAGCGTGTACATATGAGGAGCTATTGAAGAAATTCGAAAACCTCATAACGCGCTGGGAGTATACTGTGGGTGAACAGAACAAAACGATATGTAAGTTAATAGAAAAGATCGATAAAATCATTGAAACAAACGCAATTATACTGGACAGGCTCCCTCGAAGGGTTGACTGAGAGGGAGAATGGATGTAAAATACAGATGAGGTGATGATTGTGAAAAAGTTTGACATGACGCAGTTCGTTGATACGGTAATGTCAACACTCGATTCTCTCGAATCCATCATCGTCGAGAGCAGTAAATTGTTAATAGAAATTAACACAAAGTTAGAAAAAATTATTGAATGGATGGATGGTGAGAAAGATGCTAGAAATACTGAAACTGTTGGGAACAGATCAGAAGAAAATTGAAGCACTCATACAGCGTGGAACCACCTTTTTTCAGCTTACATCAGATTTTTTGAAAAGCTCAAGACTTGCGCTTGAGAAGATAAATGAGAAATGTGATATAATACTGAAGCGGGTGGTGAAAGATGAAATTAACGAAGTTTCGAATAGGGGAAGGGGAACTTGAGAACCCTTCTGCATTGTACTCTGCAGTCTCGAAGGCTTTAAATGAGGTCTATTACGGAACGATCTTTATAAGCAATCAGAACATCATTTTGGAAGACATGATGATAAATGGTAAGGTTTTTACCCCACCGTCTAAGAATCCTGTTGCTTCCGTTGTTTCCGTGCTTTCGTCTGTTAATTACGACCCCGACCATATAGTTTCTGCCGATTATCCTCAATCTGCAGATATCACATACCATCGTTTAGCTGGAGACTGTGAAGACTTTGCACGATTGGCCAGTGTGGTTCTAGCGTGCCACGGAATTCCATCAGAGATGATCGTCATGTTCCGCAAAACTGAGAACGGTGAGCTTGCTGGTCACGCTGTTTGTTACTCTAACATAGATGGAATAAGCTACATCTTCGACGTTCACTCGTACACGAAAGCATCAAGTTTACAAGAGGCTTTGCTTGTGTATTATCCAAAATACATTATTTTCTTCCGCTACAAATTCGAACCATCGGCGAACGTTAAAGAGCGAATAAAAACTGTGTCGGATTTCATGGTTACTCCTATCG
>JBCNVJ010000285.1:0-2859 GCA_039630255.1 Fervidobacterium sp.
AGTATTTGGAAATAACGTAGTACTATCTCTGTCACTTATGATACCGATCTCATTAGCAGCCTCGGTGTATTTTGGATACATCCAAAAATTTGATAGTAAGTGATGCTATGGTAAAATAAATTAGTGGAAGTTAAAGTTCAACGAGGTGGTGAATTTATATGGAAGATACATTTACCGTTTATATCGAGCGTATAGGACACGGAGGTTATGGTTTGGGAAAACTACCAGGAGGAAAATTAATATTTGTTGAAGGTGCATACCCAGGTGAGTTAGTAGAGGTAAATGTATTTCAAGAAAAGGGTGATGTAGCTTTTGGAAAAGTCAGAAAGATAATTGAAAAAGCAAATTATAGAAGGAAAGCAAAGTGTAAATACTTTGGTATTTGCGGTGGGTGTCATTTTATGGATGTGGAGTATAACAAGCAACTTGAGTTCAAAAGAGAAGTTGTAAAGGATCAACTTAGAAGAATTGGAAAACTAGAAGTAGATGTTTACCCGACAATAGAAAGCGACTTGGAGTTTGAATACAGAAGTAAAATGGAATTCACTTTTTCGTTCAAAGAAGACAAAATTTACCTTGGACTGAAGGCAAGAAATTCAAATGAGGTGATTGGTATAGATGAATGTCCGATATCGCCTGCTTCTTTCAATAAGACTTTGCAAATTGTACCGGACATAGTACAACTTAGTAAAGTTAAGATATACAATCCAAACAAAAGGACTGGAACATTGAAGCACTTAGTAATGAGATATTCGCATTCGAACAATCAAACCATGGCGATCTTTGTAACAAAAACAGAAACCTTCAACGAAGCCAAAGTCATAAAGAATGCGCTATTGAAAAGACTACCTCAAATAAATTCCGTAGTGCATGTGATGAACTTTTCAGATGAAATTGTCTTAAGGGGTCCTTACAAAGTACTTTACGGTTCAGGAGTACTGGAGATTGAAATGGATTATGAAAAATTTCAAGTTCCACCAACTTCATTCTTTCAAAATAACCACAATGTTACAGCTAAGATGATAGAGTATGTAACCAAAAAACTTGAGTTAAATGGAACGGAGAATGTTTTGGATCTTTACGCTGGAATTGGAACATTCACAATGCGACTCGCTATGCTAAGTAAACACGTAACTGCCGTTGAGAGTTCGCATATCTCTGCTAAAGCAGGCAGAGCAAATGCGAATATAAACAACCTAAGAAACGTAAGATACGAAGAAACTGATGTGCTGGAATTTTTGAAAAATTATGATTCAGCAGTCGACGTGATAGTATTAGATCCTCCAAGAAGTGGAGCAGGCAGGCAGGTGTGCCAAGAAATTCTTAGAATACAGCCCAAAAAAATTGCTTATATTTCCTGCGATCCCTCAACCCTTGCACGTGATTTATCGATTCTCAAAGAGAAATATAAGATACTATCTGTGCAACCATTTGACATGTTCCCACAGACCTTTCACGTCGAAAGTATCGCATTACTACAGCTTTAAGAAAATTGTCCAATCCAAAGAAATAAAACCTTCCTTTCAAATGACATTCATAAAAATTAAATGTCGTTTGCCTTTTCACAATTTATAGTATAATAAAGATGTAGAAATTAAATACTAACTTGTGAAAATCGTTACAAAGCAAACATGAACCTCTTTCGTAATTATTTGGCAATTTGAGGTGAAAAAGTGAAAGACAGAATATATCTAACTGAAGCGATTGTAAAATTCAACAAACGAGGGATCATAACTCAAGTTATATACGATGGCAACAATATTTTTACCCAAAAGGAACAAATTTTTGATCTGTTGACTGAAAAGTCAAAAACTTCTATAAGAAAAATCGTAGGTTCATTGCGAGAGAATAATTATTTCTTAACAACTCCTTAAATTTTACGTAGATGAATATCCAGTTGCATTTTTTGTTCCGGTTTTTTGTGCGGAGATGAAATAGTTATGATGTTGTTCAACAACTTATCACAAACAATTTCCGAAGAGTTGATTAAAATAAGTAACAAACAAGTGAATACATTTAGAAATTTGATCAAGAGATTCCAGCAATATCCAAAAGAGAAAGATGAAACTAGATTTTTGGAAGAAATAGTCAAATTGAACAACGAGTTAGTGAATTATTAAAGAGAAGTAACGAAAAAATCTCTGGAACTTGAAACGTTAAAAAAAGTTAGAACAACTATCTGTCACAGATTACCTTACGAAAGCGTACAATGGAAGATACTTTTTCGAGAAAATTAAAGAAGAATTTGCCAGAGCAAAGAGGTTTAAATACACAATTTCATTTGGAATGGTCGGTCTTAATAATTTTAAAGAAATCAACGATACACTTGGGCATCTTGAAGGCGATAAGATTCTCAAAGACTTTGTAAGCATTGTGAGAAGGTATACGAGAGAGGGACTTGACAACATATTTAGGTTCGGAGGGGGCGAATTTCTCATTCTGTTGTTAAATTGTTCTTATGAAGAAGTGGAAAAAATACTCGTTAGAATAAGTAATGAGCTTAAAAAAATTAAGCCACTTACCGGCTTGTCCTATGAAATTGTTGCGGTAGATCCTAAGGGTGCAAGGGAAAAACTTGTAGAATATTTTCTAAAACAAGCAGATGAAAAGATGTACAAAATGAAAAAAAGGTTCTGAGAATAGAGAGGAGAATAACGATGAATGATAACATACCTTCAGAACCTAATAAAAAAATATACTCTTACATCGTTGAGAATTTAAACTCGCTATCTGAATCAATATTACAGATTCAATTTGAAAAATCACCTGAGTTGTTAAAATCATATAATTCTCACATGAAGAAAGAGAGTCTTGAAGATATTACTTACTATCTTCGAGCATTAGCAGATGCTATCATTT
>JBCNVJ010000286.1:0-2687 GCA_039630255.1 Fervidobacterium sp.
AGGGTGAGATGGATGAATCAGATAGCGAATAGATTAGGTAAATGTGCAAAAGTAACAGTTGGGCGAATAATAAATTTTGTCAAGGGTAATGTATTAGACTTTTATTCTTCAGAAGTGCTTGTATTGCGTTATGATGCACTGCGTTTGAAATTGCTTGGCCAGATAAAACAGGAAATTAGTGAGTTTGTGAATAATTTAACAAATATTCTTTACGAGGATTTGGGGATAAAATTGACGTTGGCTGATTATGAATATTTGCAATCGTATGGTACAATAATAGCAGATATTACATCAGGTGAGATATTCTGGAAGTTGTTTAATTATGGTATAACTTTGCAAAAGATGCGTGAAAAACGCAAGCGAGTTATGAATGCAATTAACTTTTTTGATTCGGTTGTCTATAATGTAATGTTGGATGGTTTGTATAAGATTATTCGCAGTCTTGTTTTTAAATATTTACATTCGCTTGATCCGCACATGGAGGTTGTTTGGGTGTCAATGAATGGGCATTTCAAACATCCGATTTGCAAGAAGCGAAGTGAATTTGTTTTAACTCTTGACAAAACCGAAAAAATATTTGAAAATTTATATGAAGAACGTTACAATTGGTTGCATCCGCATTTTTTGTGTGATGGAATTTTCTTACCTAAAGAGGTGAGCGGTATGGGGAAGTGATGAAACGTGATAAGAAATGGAATCCACCTCCTGTGGGAAGTTCAAAACGTGAAGAAATGCCAGCACATGTGTTTTTGAATCAGAAAGAGAAGAAATATCCATACAAAAAGTATGTAGATGGTCAGTGGAAAATTTCGTGCGCTGGTTTATTAGCAGCTTATCGGCGAGCTATTATGAATGGTGATGAATCAATTAAAAGTAAGGCTAAATCGATTGCTAAAAAAGCAGGTTGTAAATGGGCACAATCTGATGAATGATTGGAGGGATATTAATGGAAGAACTTGAAAAACAGGAGCAACCACTTCAAACTGGGCAACAGGAGGAAGTGGTTGAGACTGAAGTGATTCATGATGATGAGAACCCTATTGAAGTATTAAAAGAAACAGCGCAGCAGCTTGGTATTAAAGATATTCATTTATTGACGGAAAAAGAGTTACGAAGTTTGATTGATAAGGAAGTAACAAAAGCTATTAAAACTCGTGAAGAGCGTTTGCGTAAAGAGCAAGAACGTAAATTGCTTGAAGAGCAAGGCAAATATGAAGAGATTTTGAAAATGGAGCGTAAAGAGGCATTAGAAAAAGTCAAGCAAGAATTTTTGCAGATGACACAAATGGAAGAATTTGCTGATTTTGTTGATGTAAGTCAGTTTGTTAATAAACCTTTAAGCGAAGGAGTTGAAGAATTAAAAGGCAGTTTGAATAAACTTAAGAATTTTGTTGATACGATTGTAGAGGCAAAACTAAAAGAACGTATGGCAAGTTTGCAAAGAACACCGATTTCATCAAGCACTTCAGGTTCGGATGTCAAACAAATTTTAGCAGAAAGGTTGAAGAATTTAGGATAAGTAAGGAGGGATATTTATGCCATTTGCAAGAGGGTTGATAACATCGTATAATGTTGCTGATAATAAGGTACAAATTGATGATGTATTTAATATGCTAAAATTACCTGAAACACCTCTTTTAAATGCTATCAAAACAGGTGAAAAGATTGATAGCACTGTTTTACAGTGGTATGAAGATGTACCGATTCCGTTGGTTTTAAAATTAACTGCTGCTCACACAGCAAATAGCAATTCCTTGGTTGTCGATGATGGAACGGTTGTAAAAGTTGGTAACATTTTGAAAGTCAAAACAACATTGTTTAGAGTAACTGCAATTTCGGGTAATAACCTTACTGTTGTTGCACTCAATACTGATGCAAACTATGCAGTTAATGAGCCAGTGTATATAGTATCTGATGCTAATGTAGAAGCATTTTCGCCAGCAGATAGTGCAATTTCTCAAAGAGTAGTTCGTGAAAATGTAACGCAAATATTCTCTGAAACATTGAGAATTTCTGGTACGCAAAAAGAATTGAAACAATGGGTTAGAAACTATGATCTTTGGGCTGATGAAACACAAAGAAAACTTGAAAGATTGAGAGTAATGATGGAAAGAACATTAATTAACGGCGTGTATCTCAAACCATCTGACGCAAGTACACCAAGACTTGCTGGTGGTATTGATTACTTTATTACACAATATGGTTTTTGTGCAACTGGTGCATTAACAGAAGCTAATTTCAAAGCTGTTTTGAAAGAACTTTACGATAGAATGAATCCAACTGTTGAGGTTTGGATGCATCCAAAAACAAAAGAAGATTTCTTCAACCAGCTGATGTATGATAGAGTAATAATTGATAGGACAGATGAAGCAGTTGGTAGAAAAGTTCAAAAATATGTTTGTGAATATGGTGAAGTACCTCTTATGGTTTCACCACATATTGATGTCGGTGTGATTTATTTCATTAATCCAGAAAGAATTGAAATTAGGCCATTAAGACCGTTTACAATTGAAGAACTTGCGAAAACAGGTGACTTCATGCAATTAATGATCGTTGGTGAATATACATTCAAAATTGAAAATGCTAATCTCATGGCTAAATTTACAGTTGGATAAGTAGGTGATTAGTATGAAGATTAAGATTGATGATCCAACAATAAAATACTTTATTCATAACGGTGTGGTGTA
>JBCNVJ010000287.1:0-2166 GCA_039630255.1 Fervidobacterium sp.
AAAATTTAATCCAAGCACATGAGCTAACAATCTACCGATTGTGGACTTACCACTACCTGGCATACCGATAAGATACACAATCTTTCTTTTTGGAGTTTGCCAAAGCTTATTTGTTATCTTCTCAAGAATCGAATAGTACAAAGAAGAATTTAGCATATACCTCTGTGCATTTTTGTTTATAAGTAACATAAAAGAATCTAATGCCTGTTTAACTAACCATACTTCTCCTGGCAAATAATTAGCTACTTTTACATCCATAGGGGATTTATAATTCCCATCTATAAACACCTGTGTTTTTTCAAAATCCAAGCTTTTCAACTCATCAGGATAATCTGTTAAACAACTCACGACAACATCAAAAGACTTATACTTGTGGATAAACATACTCAGGTTTTCCGCTTGCAATCTTAGTAATGAGGTAGCGAATTTTTCAGATAAATCTTGCGCTTTTCGATATGTTCGATTGAATATAGCACATGTCAATTCAAAGCTCTTGCGCTCAGTTATAATTCTCAAAGCACTCAAAACTGCACGTGCAGCTCCACCTGCACCAAGCACAGCTATATTTAGTTTATCTTTTGTGAAACTATTCAAAACAGAATCAAAAATTGATAGTAAAGCACTAACATCGGTGTTTGTACAAAAGGATATTTTTCCGTTGTCAAACAATATAGTATTAACAGCTTCGCTCAAAATTGCCTCTTGTGAAACATCACAACCTTTTGTACTGCATATCCAATATGCTTGCTCTTTGAAAGGTGCTGTAACATTCAAAAAATCAACACTAAGTTGTGAAGCAACATGAAAAATATCACTGAACTCGTTGAGATTTAATCTTGAGTAAATACCATCGATACCTGATTTTTCAAACAATTCGCTAAAGATATAAGGACTTTTACTATGATATATAGGTTTACCTACAACAAAACACCTTTTCAAAATCCTACACCCCCCAAACAACTCAAAATAATAATCACCCTTCCGAAGACCGATTAAATTGATAGTACATCTTTTAGCATACCGGCTGAAAAATCATCAATACATTTCAAAAGCTTTAACAGTTCATCGTAAGATGGTTGATATGGAGCTGTAGGCTGTAATGCAGATGCATAAGTAAACGGACTACCAAAAAAAACAGACAAGAGTCGAACAAGTCTCCCAATTTTTCCCATCCCTACAACAATTACCTTGGGGTCGCACAGTTTAAGAAGACTAAATATTTCGTCTTTCTTGCTTACAAAAGTAGCTATTTTGACAAAATCTGGATACAAATTCACAAAAGCCTCACTTACTTTCTTTTTCAAAACCTCTAATTCATCTGTACCGTTGTAATTATGGAAAGAACTAATATACTTTACAAACAAATCTTGCGCAAGTTTTCGCAACTCCAAACTTAAGTCAAATTTAAAACCTAAATCAACATCTATAAAATCAGCACCGTTTTCAATTGCAGATTTTAAAATCTCAAAACATTCATCAGCTTTTAAACTTCCCTCTCGACATGTAACTACACATTTATTCTTTCTAAACTTTAAAAAAGCTATCAACTTATCCATAATTACTTTAACATCCGTAGTATCAAAGTCAATTAAGTCAACTCTTATCTCATAAAATCGAAATTTCTGATCCATCTCATAAAGCATACTGTAATGGCAGTTACCTATACTTGCGCATATAAACTCTTCAAACCCTCTTGTCTTTTGAAGATCCATTGTAGGCCCTCCAATAATTTTGATTTCTCAATACTTACCAATTCAGAACTTCCAATCTGCCTTACGCAAACCAAATCAATTTTTTCGTCTCGACTCTTCTTATCGTGTAAGATTATTTCAAAAATTTCTTGTTCATGACTTGTCAAATCGATAAAAGTTGGTAAATTAAACTTTTTAAGTAAATTGACTATACGTAAGCCAACGTCTTTGTCAATATCAAAAAATAAAGTTCCGATGACACTTTCCAAAACCATACCGATACTAATAGCAAATCCATGTTTCAGATTAAATTTCAACTCAATAGCATGACCTATCGTATGACCAAAATTCAAAATTTTCCTTATATTACTATCCCTCAGATCATTTTTAACAACCTCGACTTTTACTTTCACTGATAAATTAATAATCTCCAATAGTTTGCTATGGATATCCTCTTCTCTCTCGAGCATTTCAA
>JBCNVJ010000288.1:0-3884 GCA_039630255.1 Fervidobacterium sp.
TTACGTTAGACGATGTCCATCCTGCTAATGATTTTACAGTTTGATTATTGTAGTTTATTTCTTGTGCTTTGAGGTCGATGTTACCGCCTGTAACAACCTTTACATCTGCTTTGAACCTGAAGCCTTCAAGCTTACCATCGAGCAGTTTTTTGGTGTTGAATTCAGTTGTTCTTGCAATTCTATCGATTTCTTCTCTTAATTGGTTAAGTTCAGCTTGAATTTGGTCTCTATCAACGTTTGTGTTTGTATCTGTTGCTGCTTGTACTGAGAGTTCCCTCATCCTTTGAAGGATAGAATGGACTTCTGTCAATGCACCTTCCGCTGTTTGAATTAATGATATGGCATCTTGTGAATTTTTAATTGCCATATCAAGACCTCGAATTTGCCCACGCATCTTTTCACTAATTGCAAGACCTGCTGCATCGTCACCTGCTCTGTTAATTCTTAAACCGGAAGAAAGTCTCTCAAGAGTCTTACTCATATCCATGTTAACTAAAGTAATGTTACGCCAGCTGTTAAGTGCGTTGATGTTATGGTTAATCCTCATAACTGTTCACCTCCATGTGATAGTTTTTTCCTTAAAATTTTCAAACCTTCTCAAGGGCGCCCTTGGTAGCTTTGCTACCATCCCTATTATCGGAATTTATATCCAAAATTTTAGAAATTCCCCTTAAAGCAAAATCCACTGGTTAAGTGGTATAATGGTTATAAGAACTTTTATCTTGTTCACAGGTAGTCTTATTCACAGGTAGGTGAGGGGAGTATGAGTATTTTCGAAGAAATTTCACAACTTTTGAGTAAGCAAGAATTTGAAAAGGCAATTAGTCTTGCTCAAATGCTACAATCTCAAACTGATCAATTAAATGCTTTGGGGATTATCTTTTACTACATGCAGGATTTTGAAAAGTCTTATGAAAATTTTTTAAAGGTACTTGAATTGGAAACTTTCCATCCTGCAGCGTCGTATAATCTCGCCAGACTTGTTTACCAAAAAGCTGACTATAAATTAGCTTGGCGACTTTCTTTGAGAGTGCAACATAAATTTGCTGGTGTCTACGAACTTGCCGCCGATGCCGTAAAAGCCTTGGGAAATCTGCACATGGCTACCTACTATTACAGAAAAGCTATTAAATATAAAGCAGCTGAAAATGTTTTCAAAAAATACAATGAACTCATAAATCAAATAAGGAAGAGTCAAAACATAGTAATTTTTGCAGATTCGAAAGAAAGGTACTTTTCTTATCAGCTTTCAAACGTATTATCAAGTATTTACAATGTGGAAGTTGTACTACCAAAAAGCGCGGATGAAGTTTTAAATGCTTTTAATAAGGTTAACATAGTTTGGTTCGAAGGTCTAAATAACATATTAGCCCAAGTGTCAAATAAACTACCGAAAAATGATCGTAAGATCATAGTAAGAATTTACGATATCGTCGAAGAATCGCTAATTAATAATATTAATTGGTATTTTATTGATGAAATAATTTTTTCAAGCGAAGTTGTTAGAAGATTTTATGAAAAAAGATATGAGGAATTACTTTCAATTAAAAGAATTACTATAGAAAAGTGTGTTGATTTATCCGAGATTGCACCTTTGAAAAGGTCAAATAAAAAAATAGCACTAATATGTGATATGAATTACTTCGGACTACTAAGTTTGCTTGAGATTGCTAGAAAACTTGCAGAAAAAGATAAATTCGAATTTTACCTAAGGTTACCGGAAAATCCCCCCGTCGAAATTATACAAAATATTGAAATTTGGTTAAAAAAGTACAATCTTCACAACACGTTCTTCTTATCAACAGCAGGTGAAAGTTTTTATGATTTTTTCAATAACAAAGATGTTTCAATTTTTTATAATTTTTCAGAAGAAGTTAGTTATTTTATTATCTTATCAATGGCTATGGGTTTACCAACGTTTGTGTACGAGTCTAATGAGATTATATCCCAGCGCCTTCCAAAAGATTTTCTTTTTAGTTCGCTTGAGGAAGTTGTTTCGAAAATAACTTCCAAAAGTCTTGATCCAGTTGTTTTTAGAGAATACGTTGAGGATAATTATCCACTTGAGAGAGAAATTGAAAGTATTGTGAATTTAATTGAACAAATAGATGAAAACGATTTATTTGCGGAAATGATTTTATATACCATAGGCAATACACATTTATCAAATGAGGTGAAATAAATGATCGACCGTTCAGAACTTTTGACAAATTTTCGGAAAGTCTGCGAACTTTCTTCGGATAAAGATTTGAAGAATTTTATTCATAGCAATATTAATCTCAGCAAATATCAAGAAGATATTCTTGATATATCCATTCATTTGAGAAAAGGCAATCTTCAAAAAGCAAAAGATAAGTTTGAAAAATTGCAAGAAAACAAATACTTTCTACCTTACGTGTTGTTAAAAGGCACCATAGAGGATTTAATTGGCGAAGAAGAAAAAGCAAATGAGTCTTTTGTACGAGCTATCTTTTTATCTAAGGAACAATCTCTAAGGGATGCAATTGCCATTACGTTTTCGAAAAAATATCCTGAAGTTTTGAGGGCAAAAGGTTTTGTTGAGGATTTGAAAACACACAAGCTTAGAATATTGCATGGAACAATAGAAATAGCTAACCAAATGTACACTTACGTCTCTGGGCTGAAAAAAATGGGAATATATGCAAGATCGTTGAATTATGTTTCCACTTACTTAGGATATAAAAATGATTATAATATTGAAATAAACAAAGTTGATAACAATGTTATAAATCAGTTTATAAATTCTTTCGATATCTTCCATTTTCATTTTGGTTTAAGTCTTCATCCTCAAAATGCTGATTTGCCATTTCTCAAGTCTATAGGTAAAACTTTTTTAATGCAGTACTGGGGTTCAGATGTCAGAGCTTTGTCTAAGGCATTGAAATTCAATATTTATGCAAAAGCAAAAGAACAAGAAGAATTGGTCTTAAAACGGTTGGATTTTGTATCAAAATATGTTGATCATTGCGTTGTTGAATTTACACTCTCAGAGTATGTAAAAGATTATTTTAAATACATACACTTCCTACCTCAAGCTATTAATTTGAATATGTACCATTATAGTCCGAAAGAGCCTGAGGAAAAAATAGTGATTGCACATGCACCGACAAATCCAGAAATAAAAGGTACGGAAATAATAACTTCTGTTGTTGAAAAGCTTAAGGAGAAATATCCGATAGAATTTGTTTTAATTAAAGGAATACCACACAGTGAAGCTAAAAAAATATATATGAAAGCCGATTTAGTAATTGATCAGCTTCATTCTGAAGGATATGGGTTACTTGCAATTGAATGTATGGCATTGGGTAAGCCGGTGGTTGTTTCTGTACCAGATTACTTCGTTAAAAAATACCCACCAGATTTACCCGTAATAAGAGCCAATCCAGATAATCTTTTGGAAGTTTTAGAAAATTTGATAAAAAAAAGAAACGAACTTCCTGAAATTGGCAAGAGAGGAAGACAATACGTTGAAAGATATCACGATATCGAAAAGGTAAAGTATGATTTAATACAACTGTATTATGATATCATGAAGGAGGAGGGAAAGTTTGATAGAGGGTAAGAAAATTTTCATAACCGGCGGAGCAGGGTTTATAGGTACCAAAATAGCGGAAAGGTTATTTGAAAAAAACAAGATAATCTTGTATGATAATTTGTGGAGAAATTCGATGAAAGATTCGTTTATCACTGACTCTCCAAATGTTAAATTTGTGCAAGGAGATGTGATTAATTTTGGATTGTTAAAATCTGTTATAGATGATTTCAAGCCAAACGTAATTATTCACTTAGCAGCTATTGCAGGCGTGGATACGGTGATAAATTATCCAGTCAAGACGATGCAGATTAATATTGTTGGTACATAT
>JBCNVJ010000289.1:0-2243 GCA_039630255.1 Fervidobacterium sp.
TGAAAAATTAACTAGCAGCTTTGAGTTAATAAGCAAATTCTCGCAATTAATTTTTAAGGCAAGATGATAAAAATCAAGGGGGAAAGATCATGATACTTGTAACGGGAGCAACTGGACATCTTGGTAATGTACTTGTGAAAGAGTTAATCAAGAAAGGTCATCATGTAAGAGTCTTAATACATCCAAAAGATGATCTTATACCTTTGCAATTATTGCCTATAGAAATCCTGTACGGTGATATAAATGATGACTTCTCACACGGCTTAAAAGGTGTGGAAAGTGTCTTTCACTTAGCTTCTTTGATCTCGATTACTCCTGGCAAAAGAAAGCAAATTTACAAAACAAATGTTGACGGTACTATTAATGTAATAAATCTTTGTAAAAAGCACAAAATTCCGTTATTATATGTAAGTAGCGTACATGCAATAGCGGAAGTATCCAAGGGTTCAATAATAAATGAAGACATACCAATAGATGAAGAAAAAGTAAGGGGTCACTATGCAAAATCAAAGGCCATAGCGACCAAAAAGGTAATGGAGGCCTTTAAAGAAGGATTAAATGGTTACATAATATTCCCAACAGGCATATGTGGACCTTTTGACTATAGACTATCATATTTTTCAAGGGTACTCATAAAATACAAATACAACAAATTAAAGATTGCAGTTACTGGAGGTTTTGATTTTGTAGACGTAAGAGATGTAGTGCATGCTTTGTTGAGTTTACACCACTTATTTATCTTGAAACATTACTTAGTAAATCACCAGCGATACTTAGTCTCGGCAAACAAGGTACGTTTCGAACTCCTTCCATTGGTTTGTGGAACGAAAAAATATGTAGTTTGTAGTGATTCTACAGCCTATTTGGTAAGTTATTTATCACTTTTAGCCAAGTTGATTTTTGGTGCAAACACAGAATTTGTTCCTTATGCTCTTCATACTATTAATTTAAATTACACTTATTCTTCAGATAAACTAAAAGAAACCATCGAATACCATCCAAGAAAATTTGAAAAATCTGTAGAAGACTTCTTCAAGTGGCTTTCCGAAGATGCATTTCTGCAAAAACATGGCAACATAGATTCCAAATCCAAAATTTAAAAATAGATAAACGTTTTTTTCAATTGATTGAACAGATTGAACAGAGATAATATTATGTGCTATAATATCATTTGAAAAATTAAGGAGGTGGACTTATTGGGCCGTTTAAGAGTATACGAATTAGCAAAACAGCTTGACATGGATACAAAAGAACTACTTCATGAATTAGAAGAACTGGGTATCGAAGTAAAAAGTCATATGAGCTATATAGACGAGGAAACGGTAAATATCCTTCTTGAGATATACAGAGAAACTCTTGATGAAGAGGAGGAGTTAGTAAAGTCACGCGAACCTGTAAAAGAGAAAGTAGAATCCAAAAAGCCACCTGTTCATATTACCGAGTCAGATTTGAAGCTTGATAAATTTGCTGAAAAAATAAAGATACCTCAAAATAGAATAATCCAGGACTTTTTCTTGAAAGGTGAAATTTTGCGCCCTGGTCAAGCGATTTCTGTATCCTTGGCAAAAAAAATTGCCAAAATGTACGATGTTAGGCTAACATTTGAAGAGGATGAAACAACAGCAAAAGAAGCTGTAAAACTTGAAAATCCACTTGATGAACTCAAACAAAAATTTGAGGAAATATACAACAACAATAAAGACAAATTGATTAACAGAGCACCAGTAGTCACAGTAATGGGTCACGTAGATCATGGAAAGACAACATTACTTGATTACATAAGAAAGACGCGTATAGCCGAAAAAGAAGAAGGTGGAATTACCCAAAGCATCGGTGCATATCAAGTTATAGTTAATGGAAAAAAAATCACTTTTATCGATACTCCTGGTCACGAAGTCTTCACTGAAATGCGTGCAAGGGGTGCTCAAGCAACAGACATAGTCGTTTTTGTTGTTGCTGCAGACGATTGTGTAATTCCTCAAACGATAGAAGCATACAACCACGCAAAGTCTGCAAATGTACCTATAATTGTTGCAATTAATAAGATAGATAAGCCAAACGCAAATGTGGATCTCACAAAGCAAGATTTGGTAACTAAACTCAATCTCATCCCAGAAGATTGGGGTGGGGATACAATTGTCGTTCCAATTTCAGCAAGAAATGGAATCAATATCGATACTCTTCTTGAAATGATTCTTTTAGTTGCAGAAATGCAAGATATAAGATGTATACCGGATAGTCCT
>JBCNVJ010000029.1:0-1492 GCA_039630255.1 Fervidobacterium sp.
ACTTATGGATGAAACAAGAACAGATATCGAAGGTAGTGTGGGAATATTACTAAAAAACGGCATATGGCTTTACGGTGAGCCAAACCAAATCACGGCATCTGGAGGTGCAATTACCAACCCTTATGCGATTGTAACAACTAATCTTGGAAACATAGTGTATTTCTCTTACGCAAAACCAAGCACCTTTGAATCATTCTTGAAAAAAACAGAAGATCATATACCAAACATCGTACCATCTGAAGATGACCAGACGGTCGTAGAATTGGCAAACGGTTCAAAATTTATAGCCAAAAGTATGGATCTCAACATCGACGCATCTGGTCCAAAATTCTCATTCACAGATGACTTTGGTACTTACACCTTTGCCCCAAACTACATATGGTCTATATTTGTCGAACGATCTAAGTGCGAAGATTACAAATACATGGTTGAAACAAAAAAAGGTACATACATTATCTGCAACCTAAAATTTTCTGGTGAAAACATCGTCATGAACATCCCATTTGGAAAAAATTACATATTAAAACTCAATCAAATCAGTTCAATCGGAAAATACGGTGTATTTTCATTTACAACAGATAAACAAAGTCTTGTAAAAGGTGAACAACCAGGTTACGCTGCAGCATTTTGGTATGATGCGCAAAACAAAGTGTTGAGAGTAGGATTTATGGTAGATTCCCTGACCTTGGAAGGAAAAAGCACAAACGAAATAGTGATAGAACTACCTTCAAAATAAGGGGGCGAGGAAGATGAAAAAAACAATATTGATATTTTTATCATTAATCTTAATATCTACCCTATCACTGGGTGCGATAATAAGACTAACAGATGGTACAGAAGCAAAGGTGAAGGTTATAAGTCTAACAGAAAAACGTGCAGTTGTTCAAGCGGAAGGATTCAATCAACCTGTGCAACTTGAACCAAGCGAAATAGATTACATACTTATCGATGAAACAAACGAGCAACTAAAAACACTTGCCGGAATAGTCTTTTACAACGGCTCAACAATCTACCCAGACACATTTGTAATAGAAGAAAAAAACGCAACTATATCCTTTGAAGGTAGTGTAATCAACTGCACACTAAAAGAGATAGCATTCATATCTTACAGCAAAATAAAAATTCCAACAATCAAAACCAAAAAAGGATTACTTACAAAAACTGCACTTTCCACAACTAACAACATAATCGTTACACTGACAAACAAGCTAACCTTTCCATTCAATACATTCGAAAACCAGTCAGGTTTTTACGTATTTAGTGACGGTAGAATAAAAGCAACAATAAAAAATGAACAAGTAGATTCCGTGTTATTAAACGAAAGATACCTCAAAGACTATCCAGCGTACATATCATTGTCAGATGGTTCAAAAAGCTTTGCCAAGATAATTGGTGTAAGTGATGATACAATTTCACTGGAAACACCACTCAAAGACAAACATGTCATAAAACTATCACAAATTGAACTTGTTGATTTTGAAAGATTATCAAG
>JBCNVJ010000290.1:0-9198 GCA_039630255.1 Fervidobacterium sp.
CATATGACTATAACTGGTCAATTTCTTATTAACCAAGTTCTTGGTTTTTTGGCATTTTACGATTCCTTTGTATCAGTGATAGAGGGTTTAATACTAAGCTATAGACTTAGACAATTGCTTGAGAGTGCTTTAAATACTCTTTATTTAACTCTCAACAAGAGGGCAAGGTTAACAGAGCAAGAACTCTCTGAAATGGAAAGAATAGTTACAGAGTTATCTGAGCACGAAGGAATAGATATAGAGCTTGGTTTAATAGCTCTCAAGACTGCGAATGTGGGTTTGATCGGTGTTCGAGACGAGTTATTTGAAAAGATAAGGATAAAGAATATAAATTCTCAAGAATGGGAAGAGTTTTTAAAACACACAGACTATGGGTATGAGATTTTGAAGCACCTCGATGTTCAAGTTGATCTGTTAGATGCTTGCCTCTATCATCATGAGGTCCTCGATGGTACAGGTCCTAAGGGCTTAAGATGGTGTTCAGATACCTAAGTTAGCTATGATAATTGGTATTGCAGAAAATATAGTGCTCTTGAGACATGAACTACATGAGCTTTTTGGAAAGTACCCAGATGAGTACTTAGAAATTGTAAGTAAAACAATAGAATGTGATAATAAATAAGAGGTGAGATTTTTTGAACACGTTAAATCATTATTTTCCATATTTTTTCTTTGGTCATTTAGTAGGTGATTATGTACTTCAGAATAGTTATATAGCAGCTAAGAAGGGAAAAGACATCAGAGTCCTTTTATTACATACAGTGATTGTATTTACAGCTCAGCTGTTGGTGATTGTTGGAAAAGACTTTGGATTGCAGGAATTTATAGTTGTTTTTCTGATGAGTTTATTGCATTTTGGCATTGATTACTTAAAATTCCTGTGCAAAACAGAATTTTGTAAAACTTGGTATTATTACGTATTTGATCAACTACTTCATCTGACAACGTTGTTTTTAGCAACGCAGTTTGTAAATGTTCAACCGCTCCTTAGTCGCACGATTGCAGTTATATTTTCAACTTCAGTTTTCAATGGATATTTTCTCAGTATACTTGTTCATTTTATTTATTCAAATGGGGTTTATAAAAGAGATTACATGGGTTATATTCTTAGAATGTTAGCTCCTTTCATTTATATTTTAAATATTTACTTTTTTGTTATCTATGCTGGGGTTTGTTTTGTAGTTGTTTGTTTGCGCTTTTCCAAATCCAATCTATTGAATTATTTATTAACCGTGTTTTCAACAATGATAATTATGGAGGTGATGTTATGAGAAAAAATTTACTGATGGTGTTTGTTGTATTGATGTCCGTACTTTTGTTTGCAAATTTAGATGTAAAAACGGATTCTGATAGTGTAGTTGTTGGAGGAAAGTTGCCCGTAAAAATTTCTTTAGTTGATGAAGCTGGAAAACTTCAAACGTTTACGTTAAAAGCGAAAGTTACACTCGGTGGATTTGAAAAACCCGATGTTTTAACCAAAGGTATAAAGGTGGACGGAAAGATTGAACTCAATTTCTTAGCTCCAAGAAAAGTTGGTGAGACAAAGATAACATTTACTGCAGAAACAGCTGATAAGAAGGTTTTCACAAAAGAATTAACTTTGCGTATAACGGAAAAGGACGAAAGTGAGTTTACTGATAAACTTAAAGCAACGATAGATTCGTTTAAAGGTAGTGTAGCATACAAGAAAGAAGGAAAGCAAGTATGGGAACCGATAAAATCGAATACAACTTTACAAGAAGGAGACGAGATACTGACACTTGAAAAAGCGTACGTTGTTGTCAAATTTCCAGACGGTTCTATGACAAAGATCTCGGAAAATACGCAAGTACTTTTCGAAAGACTAAGGCAGTCTAAGGACGGAAGAATTCTTGTATCCATTGTTATCAAAAAAGGTGGAACTTACAATGTCGTCCAAAAGATGGTAGCAGGTTCCTCATTTGAAGTTAAAGCAGGTAGCGTAACGGCTGGAGTCAGGGGTACAAAGTTTGAGTTATCGACAATAGATGAAAAACCTGTGTTAAAAGTATGGGAAGGACAAGTTCTTGCATTTTTTGACGATAATTTTGTTGTGCCAGTGTATGAAGGTCAGAAGCTGGCATATGAACTCTTTAAGGGTGCTTTAGAGGATATGAGTCAACTGTTTGAGAGTATACAACTTGAACCTTTGCTTGAAAATTTGCCGAGTATTGAGGATATCCAGTTGCCTGAAACGCCGCAAACAAAGATGCCCACACAAGAACAGAAAAAGGAAGAGGGTATAGCAAAAACAGCAACAGAGTTTGCACAACCAAAGGCATATATACCACCTCTTGGTGTTGAAACTGCCCTGAAAGATGGGCAACGATATATTGTGTACAGTATATCTCCTGAATTCTCGATAGGTCCTGTAACGCTTGGTATTGGCTTGACAGCATATGCTACAGAAGTAGGAGGAACACTGTACTATGGATTACCTACAACTACTCCGAGTACAAATGTCATAAATATGATCACAATCAACTCTGTTGCATTGAACCTTGGAAACTTTTACTTTAGATATGGTAACATGCAACTGATGTCACTTGGAATGGGATTTTCTGTGAGGGATTATTACAAGCCATATGCAAAATCTTTCGACTTTGAACTATCATTTGGCTCGTTTAGTTTGATGGGGCATTTGCCTTATGAATTGACTAAACTTTGGCCCTTTGAATTTGCACAGTCTGATAGTGTATTTGCGACTGAATTAGAATTAAAATCAGTACTTGCGGGTATGGACCTTGGAATTGCTGCACTTTATGATTTTAATGTTAATAATAACAACGTACTGAATAGTGCAACGCCTATAAACCTTTCCACATCTGTTTATTTAAGATATCCATTAATGGCAGGATTTTATCTTGGTTTTGAAACAAGTGCTCAATTTTTAAAGGATGGTTCGAAATTCGGTCTTGGAACTTTTGCTGGGTTGTCTGGGAAATTTTTCATATTTGACATCATTGCTGGAGCTTACGGAACTTGGAATGGCTTTAGACCTTTCCATTTTGGAAGGATTTACACTTCACAAAAGGTTGCAAATAAATTACCCACCTTAAGTGACCAGCAATTAACTTTTGGATTCTTAGCTGGATTTAATTTCGAGACGCAACTGGCAATGGGAAGATTTTATCTCTTGGGTGATTTTTCTGGTGATATGGATGCACTTGGTGAATTGAGAGTTGTTGTACCACAAATGGGTGCAGTTGCTGGTCTATTCGTTTATGGTTACTATTTTGACGCAACACCATTTGTAGAAGGGCAACTTGCTGATTCTGATACAGTTGCTTTCTTAAGAGTAACTTATCCTATAATGGAAAAGAATCTTGTAGCAGGTATAGTTTATACGTGGGACAACGTAAAGAAAACATGGATTCAAAGCGTTTATATTGGAAGTGAAATAAACTGGTAACAATGTTTTTGAGTGCAGGAAGGTGACGAAATGGAGAAAGATTATGTGGAATCTCCTACATGGTTAAGTGGATATGAATTCAAAGGAAAGCTTTATGGTCGAAAAACAAAGATTTCTGTGAGTATACAAGACAAGGTTTTTTACGTACTTGGTGGGTATTCTGTCTTGCTTTTAGAGAAAATGAATAAACTTCTGAACTTAGGTATTAATGTGAATCCTGCTAACTTTCGTGACCAAGTTGTATATATAGCTGCGAAGCTGAATAATAATCTTAGATTGAACGAATTACTTAAGGATATACAAAACGAAATATGCACTATCATTAATGCAGAAGCAGCTTCCATACTCATGTATGAACAAGACCATCTGCGTTTTCTTGTGACAGTCGGAAAGGCGAGTGGTAAGATAGAAAGCATACCTGTTCCCATGGATTCTATAGCAGGAAAGATCTTCCAAGAAGGTAAAGCTCTAATTTTCAACGATTTAGAAAACAATCCCGTCCACTTTAAAGGAGTTGATAAGGCGGCAAAGTTTAAAACAAGAAATATAGTTGGTGCACCAATATGGGTCGAAGAACAAAAGATAGGTGTTATAGAAGTTCTCAACAAAGATGAAGGTTTTGTACAACAAGATGCTGAGATTGTTGATCAATTCGCAAAGTTGATTGGTAGAAAATTGCTAAGTACATGGAAATATGAGAAATTTTCTGAGAACTTCAAAAAACTTTTACTTGCAATTGCCATTGCTATAGATAAAAGAGACAACTATACACATCAACATTCAAAAAATGTTGCCATGTATTCAGTAGAAATTGGAAGAAGAATGAAACTTAATCAACAGATGCTTGAAAAATTGGAATTTTCTGCTATACTTCACGATGTCGGAAAAATAGGAATACCTGACAGTATACTTCTTAAACCTGGAAGACTAACAAATGAAGAGTACCAAGTTATAAAAAATCACACAGTGTACGGTGCAGAGATACTTTCAGAAATTAAGTACGTAGACGAGGATATAATAAGTGGAGCCTTAGAGCATCACGAAAGACTTGATGGAAGTGGTTATCCATATGGAAAAAAGAATGGAGAAATCTCCTTGTTTGGTAGAATAATCGCTGTTGCTGATGTTTTTGATGCGCTTTCTTCGAAAAGAACTTACAAAGAGGCATGGAATGTTTCTGATGTACTTAACTTGATAAAATTGGATGTAGAAAAGGGAAAGTTCGATGAAAATATATACAAATGTTTGGAGAAAATGATCCAAGAAGAAAATACGCTGTACTGAAATTATGAAAAACAACCGGGGATTTTGAGTCCCCGGTTTTTTGGACAACTCTTCTCAATGGCTTTGTACCTTGATTATTTGTTGACTCTTGTCTTCAAAACTTTTCCAGGTTTGAATTTCGGGACCTTTCTTGATGGAATGTTAATCTTCGCTTTTGTTCTTGGATTTACACCTGTTCTTCCTTCCATTTTCTTAACTTCGAATGTTCCAAAATCAACAAGTTGAACTTTTTCGCCTTTTTCAAGAGCTTCCGCTATAACTTCAAAGAGAGTGTCTACAACAGCTTTTACATCTTTTTTCTTGAGTTGTGTTTTTTCCGCTACCGCATTAACAAGTGCCTTTTTGTTCATGTGATCCCCCTCCTTTTAAAGTGGTGAAAATACACTTATATAATAGCACTTTTGATGTGTCAAAATCAAGAGTGTGATAAATACGGGTTTCTACGATATTATATCACAAGGATCTTTAAAAAATCAAGTATTTTGATTATGAAGTATATTTTTCTTATAAAAATCATTGATAATCGCTGCAATTTCAAATTTCATTTTGTGTTCTGTTGATATTACCAAATCAGCTTGTAAACTGTAGTATTTGTGAAAAGTATTATAGTGATTTTCCAGGCTGTTTTTGCTACCACACTTTTTGAACTTCTCAATAAATTTATCTTTTGGGCATTTTAGATAGATTATCAAAAAGTTATTCGAAGAAAAATCTGTCGTAATACCACAACCGATTATTATTTTACCACGAGTTTTTTCAAATCTATTCAAAATTCTTCTTTCCATTTTACCTACATTTTGAAATCCATTATTTTTTACAAGATCACATATATCCTTTTTGGTTTCAATTTTGAAGATTTCTTCAACTCTTATAACATTAAAACCAAAGTCTTCAGATAATATATTAACTATAGTGTCCTTTCCACTACCTGGGAGTCCGACCACAAGTAGATTCAGACTTATCCCTCCAATAATTTTATATAAACAGTTCTTTTCCTTGGTCCATCGAATTCACATAAAAATATACCTTGCCATGTGCCGAGTAATAACTTGGAATCAACAACGATGATTGAAAGATTACTTCCAAACAATGATGCTTTGATATGAGCATCTGAGTTTCCTTCGATATGTTTATATCTCTCATTACTTGGTACTAATTTTGATGTATGATTTATTAAATCTTCTACAACCGAAGGATCGGCGTGTTCGTTTATAGTTATACCACAAGTTGTATGAGGTACAAAAATCACGCATAACCCATTTTTAATACCTGATTGAGAAACAAGATTTGAAATTTTAGATGTTATATCTATAAATTCAATGTGCTTATTACTATTAATTTCTAGCTTAAAGAGCATATTTACACCCCTTTATATATCATTACTTAATACTGAATATATATATCAACCATGCTTTTCATATGGTACACCATCTGCCGCAGGTGGTCTTGATCTACCAACAAAACCTGCCACAACTATTATGGTCAATATGAATGGTATAGTGTCAAACAGTGACTTAACATTAGATGCAACGGTAATTTGCTGTAGACTTTGTAGTTGATTTGAGAATGCGCCAAACACACCAAAAAACAAGCTGGCAAGCATCGCACCAACAGGGTTCCACTTTCCTATTATCATTGCGGCTAATCCTATGAAGCCTCTCCCTCCGGACATAAGTTCTTTGAATTGACCAATTTCGCCAACACTTAAATACGCACCGGCTAAAGAAGCGAAAACACCACTCATTATGACACCAAAGTACCTTATTGCAAAGACATTTACACCAAGTGTGTCGGCTGCTTCTGGATTTTCTCCAACTGCCCTCATCCTCAAACCGAGTTTTGTTTTGTAAATTAGCCACCAGCCAAATACCACACAACTGAAAGCAATGTAAACAAACGGACTTATTTCTCCTATAATTTGACCTATGAACGGAACGTTTACTAGTCCTGGAATAACTACCTCATCGATCTTTCCAACGAAGTCCGTTTGACCAGGCTGACCGAAGATAGGCTCCATCAAAAATCCGGTTAAACCTTGCGATAAAAGTATAATAGACGTACCAAGCACTACCTGATTTCCAGCCCACTTTATACTGCCCCATGCATGCAGCAATGCAAGTAGAATTCCACTAATAATAGCCATTAGAACGCCAAACCATACGTTTCCTGTCAGATAAGTAAAGACAATAGAGGTGAAAGCTCCCATCAAAATGATCCCTTCAAGGGCTATGTTTACAACTCCTGTAATTTCACTGAAAACCCCACCCAAAGAGGCGAAGATAAGAGGAGTAGCTGCCGTTAGCGCTATTTTGTAAAATTGTGGATTGAGGAATATTGAAAAAATGGCGCTTAAAACCCTCATGGTTTCACCCTCTTCTTTGCGTAGATTGTTCTAACAATTCTATCGGCAGCAACTAAGAAAATTACAATTGCTTGTACTATTATCACAACGTATTTTGAAACACCCATAAACTGCATTTCGTTACTGCCCGTTCTCAGTGCCCCAATTAGTAATGCAGCGAATATTATTCCGATTGGATTATTTTGACCAATCAGTGCAATACTAATTCCGTCAAATCCCTTCCCTCCAGAGAGTTCTCCTAAGAATCTATGATGTACTCCCATCAGTTCGGTAACGCCAGCCAGTCCGGCAAGTGCACCGCTGATTGCCATAGCGAGTACTACATTTTTCGCTACGCTGATACCTCCATATTCTGCTGCATAAGGATTGAAACCAACTGCTTTGATTTCGTAACCTATTGTTGTTTTATTTAAAAACACATACATGAACACAGCTGCAGCGATTGAGATTATTATACCTGCACTCAATTCCATCGCACCAACTTTCATCAAAACAGGTAATTGAGCTGAAAGTGATATTTCAGGACTTTTTGGTGTACCTGAACCTGTTGCAAGTGGACCTGTAACCATAAAAGATGCAATGTATGTTGTAGTCCAGTTGAGCATAATCGTTGTCACTACTTCATGTGCCCCTGTTTTTGATTTCAAAAATCCGGCGATAGCTGCCCAACCTGCTCCTGCTGCCATACCTATTAACATTGTTAAAGGTATTGCAACTGCAGGTGGAAGCCCACCAAAATTACTTGCCACACTTGCTGCCATAAGTGCGCCCATCGCCATTTGTCCTTCTGCGCCTATATTAAACACACCGGCTCTGAATCCAAAACCAACTGCAAGACCGGTCAATATAAGTGGTGTTGTTTTTATAAGTGTATCTATTATAGCCTGTTGGTTTCCAAAAGCACCATGTACAAGCTTTCCATAAGCCTGTATGGGGTTTTTTCCAATTGCCATTATGACAAGTGCAGATATAAGTAAAGCGATAAGAACGGAAATTATTGGAACAGCAACACTTTCAAACAATTTCCTCATTTTTTACCACCTCGTAATTCTTCAAGTCTTTTTCCAGCCATCATTAATCCCACTTCTTCTACAGTAGTTTCATCGGGTTTAACTTCACCCATTATCTTACCTTCGTACATAACCAATATTCTATCACTGAGTGAGAATATTTCTTCAAGTTCCATAGATATTAAGAGTATGGCAACATCGTTTTCCCTCATGCGTAATATCTGCCTATGTATGAATTCAATAGCACCGACATCAAGGCCTCTGGTTGGTTGAGCTATCACCATAAACTTAGGATTAGCTTTTATTTCCCTTCCCACAACCAGCTTTTGCTGGTTTCCTCCAGAGAAGTTTCCACCAAGATGATCTATTATACGTGGTCTAACGCTGCAATTCTTCCATTAATTCCATTGTGAATCTCTTAATCTCACTATGATTCAAGAATCCACTTTTTGAAAATGGTTTCTTGTAATGTTTACCAAGTATTACATTATAGTATGCTGGAAAAGGTTTTATTAAGGCATGCTTGAGTCTGTCTTCTGCAATATGAGTCATTCCCATTTCTCTGAGGATCTTTGGGTGAGTATTTGTAACGTCAATTCCATCAAAATACACGCTTCCCTTTTCTATCTTTCTCAGACCAGTGATAGCTTCTATAAGCTCTGTTTGCCCGTTACCTGCAACACCGGCTATACCAACAATTTCCCCTCTTCTAACTTGAAATGATACGCCTTTGACAGCATCAAGATGTCTGTTATCCTTTACCCAAATGTCTTTGACTTCAAATACTGTCTCTTTTGATTTATGTGGTGTCTTGTCAAGCTTTAGTACCACATCTCTACCTACCATTGCTTTAGCTATCTCTCTTTCATTAGTTTGCTTTGTAATTAACTCGGCTGTTACCCTTCCGCCGCGCATGACAGTGATTCTATCACTTATTTCCATTACTTCATTGAGTTTATGGGATATAAATAAAATAGTTTTTCCCGCGTTTTGCAAGTTTCGCATAATAACAAATAATTCTTCAACTTCTTGAGGTGTAAGCACTGCAGTTGGTTCATCAAGTATGATTATGTTTGCACCCCTGTAAAGTGTTTTTATAATTTCAACCCTTT
>JBCNVJ010000291.1:0-7871 GCA_039630255.1 Fervidobacterium sp.
AGAAATAAGAGGTCACAGGCGTACATACGTAGGTGCATTACCAGGTAGAATAATTCAACTTGTAAGAAAATTAGGCGTCAAGAATCCTGTCGTTTTGCTTGATGAAATAGATAAAATGGGGGTAAGTTTTCAAGGTGATCCTGCTTCCGCTTTACTTGAGGTCTTGGATCCAGAACAAAACAAAGAATTTGTGGACCACTACATAGAATTACCTTTCGACCTGTCAGAAGTATTGTTTATTACAACTGCGAATGTTTTATACACAATTCCGCCAGCATTACGTGATAGAATGGAAGTAATTGATATATCAAGCTATACGGATGTTGAAAAGTTCTACATAGCCAAGAACTACATTATACCGAAAATAGCTTCTGAATTTGTCGATCAAAAAGAAAAGATATTCACATTTAAAGACAACGCTATAAAAAAGATTATAAATGAGTATACTATGGAACCTGGTGTACGTGAACTTGAGAGAGAATTAAGAAGTGTTGTAAGAAAAGCAACTTTAGAGTTTGTAAAATCTGGAAAGACTATAGCCATTACAGCGGAAAAAGTTAGAGAATATCTTGGTGCAGGTAAGATAAAAGAAGAAGACAAAATAGAAAAGCCAATGATTGGTGTAGCTACAGGTTTAGCCTGGACACCAAATGGTGGAACAACGCTTTACATAGAGTCTTCACTAATACCTGGAAATGGTGGTTTAATAATCACCGGTCAGCTCGGTGATGTTATGAAGGAATCAGTAAGAATAGCACTCAGCCTTGTAAGAAAATTGGTTGGTGATAGTTATGCTGAAAAATTTTCGAAAAATGATATACACGTACATGTGCCAGAAGGGGCTGTTCCAAAAGATGGTCCCAGTGCAGGTATAACCATAACCACTGCCTTGATATCAGTTGTAAAAGACATACCTGTAAGAAATGACGTAGCAATGACCGGTGAAATAACACTAAGAGGTAGAGTATTACCGGTTGGTGGAATAAAAGAAAAAGTCATCGCTGCATACAGGAAAAGCATATACAATGTCATATTACCAAAGAAAAATGACGCTGATCTTGAGAAAGTTCCAAAGGAAGTAAAGGAAAAAATGAATTTCATTTTTGTAGAATCCATAGAAGATGTCTTGGAGGTGGCTTTAGATGCAAAGTCCAATAAAAATAGAAAACATCGTGCTCGAAAAGGTGGTAGCCAAAACCAATGATAAGTTTCCACCTCCTTTAAAAGGCGAATTTGCGTTTGTTGGTCGTTCAAACGTTGGTAAGTCAAGTCTTCTAAATGCACTTGTTGGGAAAAAAGTTGCCTTTGTTAGTAAGAACCCCGGAAAAACAAGGACTCTAAATTATTTTTTGATAAATAACAGCTTCTATTTTGTCGATTTACCTGGATATGGGTATGCGCGAACTTCTAAAGCAGACAGAGAAGCTTGGCGAAAAATAATCGAAAGATATTTTAACGAGCGTTCATGGAATATGAAAAGTCTTTTTACCCTCATAGATTCAAGACATGAGATTATGGAATTAGATGAACAATTGCTCGAATGGCTACAGATTGTTGGTTTAAAACCTGTTGTAGTACTGACAAAAGTTGATAAATTGGCATTTTCAGAAAAAACAAAGCAAATAGAATATTTCAGAAAAATCCTTCCGCAGTATGGTGTTGACGTTATTATTCCATGTTCTTCTAACACTAAGGAAGGATTAGACAAGATATGGAATGTTATTGTTGAAAAACTCAATAATGAAATATAAACAACGTATGGAGGTTTTGTTCACATGATTAGAAGAGAAATAGAGAGCCTTTTGAGAAGCTTTTTGATGGAAACAGGATATGAATATGATTTTGTTGTTGAAATTCCCGAGGAGCAATTTGGTGATTTCTCAACAAACATTGCGCTTGTTGGTTCAAGGTACTTTAAGAAGTCTCCAAGAGATGTTGCAAAGTTTTTCTTAGAAAGACTTACAGGGCATCCAATGTTTGAAGAAATTACAATAGCAGGCCCTGGATTCATAAACTTTAGGGTGTCTAAAACTTTTTATCGAGACTTTCTTGATGCATTTTTAAGAAATCCAAAGGAGATTTGGAAGTTCAAAAATAAAGGTAAGGTATTACTTGAATATGGTAGCGCTAATCCAACAGGTCCGTTGACAGTAGGACATGGAAGGCAAATAGTTATCGGAGACGTACTTGGAAACATATTAAGTTATATCGGATACGATACGACTAAGGAAATGTACTTAAACGATGCGGGTAGACAAATAAAATTATTAGCTAAATCTGTCTGGGTGCGTTATCAGCAATTGCTTGACCACGAAGAACAAATTCCAGAAGATGGGTACCGTGGCGAGTACGTAGTAGACATAGCAAAGACTGTTCTGAAAGAACATGGTGAGGAATTTGAGGGTATTTGGAATGAAGAAGTAGAAGAAATTTTTAGAAAATACGCACTTGAAAGTATTACAAAGATGTTTGAAGCAACCTTAGAAAAAATAGGTGCAAAATTTGATAACATCTACAGTGAAAAAAGCTTAATAGACGATGGAAGTGTTAAGGAAGTTCTCGACATACTTGATAATAAAGGATTGATCTACGAGCAAGACGGAGCTATTTGGTTCAGAGTTTCGGATTTTGTCAACGAAAGTGATAAAGTACTTGTAAAAAGTGATGGAAGCTATACGTACTTTTTGACTGACATAGCATACCATTACAAAAAATACAAACGTGGGTATGATGTTGCAATTGACATATTTGGAAGTGATCACCATGGACATTTACCACGCATGGAAGCAGCAATAAAGGCATTGGAAATACCCGATGATTTTGTAATATTTGTATTACATCAGTTTGTAACATTGAAACGCGGAAACGAAGTTGTTAAAATGAGTACACGTGCTGGAGAATTTGTAACAGTGGATGAGTTATTAGATGAAGTGGGCAAAGATGCAACACGCTACTTTTTCGCAATGGTAGATGTCAATACACATCTTAATTTTGATCTTGAGCTTGCCAAATCACAAACTAACGAAAATCCTGTTTATTATGTACAATACGCTCATGCAAGAATATCAAGCTTATTTGAAAACGCAAGAAACAAAGGAATAAAATTCACATTGTTAGACAATATCGAACTTTTGGAAAATCCGAGTGAAATGAGAATTATAAAACTCATTTCATCCTTCGATGATGTGCTTGAACGAGTAAAAGATAAGTTATCTCCACATTATCTTACAGATTACCTTGAGCAATTATCCTCTGCTTTCCATAAGTTTTATGCAGAGTACAAGGTTGTTGATCCCGAAAACCTTGAGTTAACCAATGCAAGGCTTAATCTTGCACTCGGAGTGAAAATAATACTTTCCGAAGGATTAAAATTACTTGGTATAAGCGCACCCGAAAAAATGTAAAAGCGAAAGGGATTAAAAAGGAAGTGTTAAAATGGAAATTCAACAACTTCTTTCAAAGTACATGCTTGAGATATCTAAGGTCACAAACGAAGAAACACTTTATTCAGCGTTCTCAGGCATATTACGAAAAGTGATAGAAATAAACGTGCTGAACGTGTTACGTTCAGAAAAAGTAGTTTATTGTGAACCTTTAGGCGAGTACATTGAAAACGAACTTTTTTCTGACTATATCCCTTGGGTAGAGGAACGATTGTATCCAACTTTCTTACCACTTGAAAATGGATACATTGGTCTGATCCCAATTTTTAAAGCACGAAAGTCACTTGCCACAATTGTTATCAAAACAAACAACGAGCCAACTGCTGAAGTTATAGATTACGTTCAACTTCTTGCGTACTTATCCGGAATAACTTTAGAAAACCTTAGGTTATTGGATTTTGTCGATAGAGCAAGGGAATATTTTGAAAGTATCATAAACCTTTCAAACGATGGAATATTGATTTTGAACAACGTAAATGAATTGGAGTTTATTAACAACAAAGCAAGGGAAACAATAGAGAAATTACCCAAGGTTCTTGATATGATTTTAAATCATATCAATATGCAGGAGAATTTCTTTGAGATTGAGGAAAACAATCTTTTCTTCAGCGTATCCACAAAAGAAGTAGAGTTACTTGGTGAACAAAAGATACTGGTAAATGTAAGAAACGTCACATCTGAAAAGGAAGTCCAGAAATTAAAAGAAGTTGATAAAATAAAGACAAACTTTATTGCAAATATATCTCATGAATTAAGAACACCCCTTGCAGCCATTAAAGCTTACGTTGAAACTATACTGAATATGCCAATGTCGCAGGAAGAAATACAAGATTTCTTGAATATCGTTTACGGTCAATCATTGCGACTTGAAGAGCTGCTAAACGACCTTCTTGATTTTTCACAACTTGAATCACATACAATGAAGATAATTAAAGAACCATTTAAAATATGCGAAATTGTTGTCAATGCTATGACAACAGTTTCTAAGATGGCAGAAGACAAAGGCGTAGAGATAAAATATGATTGTCAAGACACCACAATTAGTTGTGACAAAAGGCGTGTGGAACAAGTATTCGTAAATTTGCTAACCAATGCAATAAAGTTCTCAGATCCATCAAAAACGGAAAAATATGTCAACATACAGATAAGTGATGAACTTAACAATGTAAGAATAGTGGTCGAAGACAATGGTATAGGCATTCCTCGAGACAAACTTGATAAGATCTTTGAAAAATTTTACAGGGTGGATAACGAGTTAACGTATTCTGCGCCAGGAACAGGCTTAGGTCTTTCTATTGTAAAGGAAATTGTTGAATTGCATGGTGGAAAAATAGAAGTATACTCTGAACTTGGCAAATATACTAAATTTATCGTAATTCTTCCAAAAGAATAAATAAAGAGGCTGTGAAATTTATGGTTAGAGAACTAATCTCTTCCATTACAGAGATTCCTACACCAGATATTGTTGTTCAACAAATTATATCTACTGCATCTAACCCAAACACGAGTGCAAAGGAACTTGAAAAGGTAATCTCAATGGACATCGGGCTCTCAACAAAAATACTAAAACTGGTTAATTCAGCATATTATGGTCTACCAAGAAAGATAACGAAACTAAGTGAAGCAGTTGTGATAGTTGGTTTTAAAACTGTTAGAAATTTGGCGTTAAGTGTTTTTACTTATTCGGTCCTCCATTCAAAAACAACTTTTATTGATCACGACAGACTCTGGTCACATTTTATGGCAACTGCTATATTTTCAGAACAGATTGCAAAAGATGTAGGATACATGAATCGTGAAGAAGTTTTTTTAGCTGGGATGATGCACGATGTTGGTAAGCTCGCTTTAGATCTTATCCTTCCCGCTTATATATTTGAACTTGCAAATGTTAGCAAGAAAATGGAAAGGCCGATGTTTATAATAGAATACGAAAATAGTTTTGAAAACCATATGGAGATAGGCGAGGAATTATTACGACATTGGAAATTTCCCGAAGAATATGTTACCGTTGCAGGATTGCATGAAAAGCCGTCGCTTAATCCTAACTCACCTTATATTGAAATGATTTGTATTGTGCATTTAGCAAACGTATTTTCAAATATATTGCTACCTGAAACTTCTTTGTCTTATGGTGAACCATATCTCGATCCTTTGATTTTCAACGTACTTGGAATAAAACCATCAAGACTTGAAACCATGTATAAAGAAATGAAACAAATTTTGTCTAAATCGAAAGATATAGTATTTGGAGGTGTTGAAGATGAAACAAGAGTACAAACTTAAGATGTTGGAGTCAGAATTGAGAAAAGTACTAGCGGAAGCTTTAATGGAAATGAAAGACCCATATATAGAACCGATAAGGTCTTTGATCACAATTTCAAGAGTAGAAGTTTCCAAGGATAAAAGATACGCCGATATTTACGTGAGTGTTTTTGGCGATGATAAAAAAAGAACGGAAATTGTTGCTTACCTTGAGGGAAAAAAAGGATATTTTAGAACATACGTGGCAAAAAATATACGAATGTACACAGCACCCGAATTACGTTTCAAAGAAGACAAAGGTATTGAAGCAACTGTAAAAATTGGAAAATTATTAGATTCTATTAAAGAAATACAAAAAGACACCGATAATAAATAAGGGATATTATACTCTCAAACTTGGAGGGAGTAGTATGGACAGTGTAAAAGGGATTAAAGCTGCTGGTAATGAACTTATAGTAACATCGCCAGGGAAAAAGGAAGCTGAAAATCTCGAAAGGACAAATCAAGAAACATTCCAAAATTCTCATGTTATCCAAAATCTTAGGAAACCGGAAAAGAAAGTTGAAGAAGAAATCGATATATTTAAGGAAAACTTTGAAAAGCTGAAGAAATTATTTAGAGGAGAGGCGGAATTCAAAATAGATAGAGAAACAAACATGGTAGTTATAAAAATTAAAGACCCTGAAACAGGGGAGGTTATCAGACAGATTCCCCCAGAACTGGCTGTAAAGCTGGCTAAAAATATACAAGAACTGTTGGGGATTCTGATGGACGAGAGGGTGTGAAAAATGGACCTTTCAGGAATTGCCAACAACATTAATTATCGCTATCAGTCATCTTCGAGAATGCAAATAGGCGGTGCAGTTAGTGGACTTGACACGCAATCTATAATAGAAAAACTTATTGAAATAGAGGCAATACCTCTAAAGCGTTTGAATGATAAGTATCTTCAATACAATAATTTACAAAAGGCTTATCAAAAAGTCTCAGATAAGATTCGTGATTTTTATAATTATCTTGGTAATTTCTCCCTCCAAGCAACCCTTATACCGAAAAATGCAGTGTCTTCTTCTAATATATTAACTGCAAAGGCAAGTGCCGCTGCACAGGAAGGAACATACAATGTAGAGGTTCTTTCCCTTGCGACAAATAGTATTTTCACAGGTGAAAAGTTCGTTAAGAACTTTAATTTGTCAAGTACTATACAGCAAATAGATACGAGATACCAACCTGTAAATTCTATAGTAAAGATAAAAATAGGGACAAATGAAACAACTGTAAATGTTAATACAACCGATACAATAGGTGATGCTATAAGCAACTTGCAAAATGCCTTTTCCTCACTTGGTGCAACTGCAACAATAACATTTGATACAAGCACGGGAAAGTTGAACATTAACTCAAACAAAGCTTTTCAAATTTCCAATGTTAGCTAAATTTTACATTTATTTTTAGGTTAAACGATTCTTCATTAAAACAAGTGGGATCTAACTACACGTTGGAAAGTTCAGGTAATATCGGTGCTTATTCACAATTCAAAACACTTGCTGACTTAGGAATAACCGAGGACAAATCGTTGAATATAAATGAAAAAAGTATAAATCTTAAATCAACAGACACCTTGGCTAATGTTGTATCAAAAATAAACAACGCATTAGCTGACTTGAATGCGTTTTACGAAGATAAGATAGGTAGATTGGTAATAACGAGTAAAACGACCGGTGATAATTTGATAAATGTATCTGGGGATGCCGATTTATTAAATGCAATTGGACTTTCAAATGGAACATTTAGCGTGGGACAAATTGCTAAGGCTAACATTACGATAAACGGTTACACGGAACTTATTGAATCAAAATCGAATACATTAAACTATAATGGATTGATACTTGAGCTATCTTCAACAGGAACAAGTACGGTAACAGTCTCTGTTAACAAAGAAAAAATTGTTGAAAAAGTCCAGGAATTTGTTGATGAATGGAATGAACTCACTGACTTTTTGTATAAAAAGTTAACTGAAAACAAAGTTACGGTTAAAAAAGATATAATTGTTGAATAAGTCCAGGTATTTTTTGATGAATGTAATGAACTCACTGACTTTTTGTATAAAAAGTTATCTGAAAACAAAGTTACGGTTAAAAAAGATGACCTGATGAGCGTATTGGT
>JBCNVJ010000292.1:0-3278 GCA_039630255.1 Fervidobacterium sp.
GAAGCTTCCAGTCGCACCGCTCGACTTGCATGTGTTAGGCACGCCGCCAGCGTTCACCCTGAGCCAGGATCAAACCCTCCAAGCTAATCTCTGAAGGTTTAACCCTGCTTTTTCTTCGGTGGCTGCTATTCTTATTTCAATGACCAGACTCCTTACCTTCTCTTCTTCCTCACAGCGTTTCTTAATTTAACACATTCACTTTAGTTTGTCAAGGGTCATTTTTTAATTTTTTTATTTTTCTTCAAACTTCTTAATTTACCCAGCGTTTCCTAATTTACCACGATATGTTACTTTTGTCAAGAGCATCTTTTATTTTTTTGTTCAACATAACCCAGCGCTACATACTTTATCATACAATCCCAATTTTGTCAACCACTCAGCCATAATTATCACTTTCAAAAACGAGATCGCTAATTAACTATTACAAAACATCATCGACTTTGCTTGAATAATCAGCACTTTAGCTGAAATTAAAATCTACCATTATTTTTGATATCTTTCATAAACTTTGGCCAATCGCTTTTCATAACATTTTTCGATGAGACCTTTAGCGCATTTACCATACCATTTTCTGTAACTATTATCAACAATGAATTGCAAAGATTGAGACTTGCTCTCACACTATCAATTGACAATTTCCATAGCTGCTTTCCTTTCGAGTTTACAGCATACACATCTCCGTATTGATTTGCAAAATAAACAACCCCATCCTCACCAATTACTGGTGTTGAGTAGATATTGCTACCAGTTTGTAACTCCCAGAGCTTTCTACCAGAAAAATTTACAGCATACAATGTACCCTCTTCCGTACAAAAATATACAACTCCGTCCTTATCTATTACAGGACTACTGTAAATCCCCCCGTCTGAGGTGAACTTCCATATAAGTTTTCCCTCAGAAGATATACAATATAAAGATTTATCGTAACTTCCAATTAGAATATCTCCGTTACTTCTTATAGCTGGACTGGAATTAGTCTCCATACCTATCTTAAATCTCCATAATAGCTTACCAAATGAATCTAACTTGTAAACATACCCGTCAGAAGAAGCGAATATCAAATTTCCATCTTTGTCTATACCACTACTAGAATATATACCACCTTCCGTTTTGAAATTCCATAACAATTTTCCTTGAAGCGAGAGCGCATAAAAATTCCCGTCTTGACTACCAACATAAATAGCATCTTCTCCCAAAGCAGGTGTTGAAAAAACGTATTTTTCTGTTTTATATCTCCAAAGTATTCTTCCATCCTTGCCTATTTTGTAAATCCCTCCATCCCAACTACCTATATACACGTTTCCATTTTTATCAATAGATGGCGAAGATGAAAAACCTCTTGAAATAGTAACTTTCCACACAACTTTTCCATCTAAGGATAACTTGTAAAGACTATTCTCACCGTCTATAACGTAAACAAACTGTCCGTCTACCCCAGGACAATGTACTATCGAGGAACCTATGTTAAATTTCCATAATGATGTCACAGCAAAAATGCAGAAACTAAAAATAACTAATAAAAAAATTGCCATACTTTTCCTCATAATTTCCACCTCGCTGCATTTTACAACATAAAATTTATATTCGTTAATATTTTTATATTATATCATATCACTCGTTTTTTGTTCATTTCTATTTAACTACATTTAAACTTATTCAATTTTCTTTGTTTCTTTGCAAAGCTCAAAAATAAACTATTGACTTTCTTTCTTTTGGTGATATACTAATACAAAATAGATGACACAAAGGGTCGGAATTGATTTTTGAAAATTTTATAAAAACTATTGACAAATTTTTGAGTGTATGGTATAATATATATTGATGTTTAATAAAAGCCCCGAGTTCTTCGGGGCTTTTATTATTTCAGAGTAATTTAGAAAATAAATCATTCAACGCAAAGACTTGCTAAAAAATGCATAACAGTTATTCATCCAATGTACTGAACAAAAAGTGTGAATTCTGATGAAAATAGATCTTGTCAAACATTATTTTTCATTGTACTATTCATTTAATACAATTTTATACGAACAAGGGTGTGAATACATGAAAAAAAGAATCATTAATCCTAATCTTACAGAATTTGAACGATTTGTTCTTTTTGAAAAGGGCACAGAACCACCATTTTCTGGGAAATACGAAAATCACTTTGAAAAAGGAATTTACATTTGCAAAAATTGCGGGATCCCACTTTATAACTCATCAGACAAATTTCATTCCGGATGCGGTTGGCCCTCATTTGATGACGAAATACCGGCTGCAATTCAAAAAAAACTGGATCGTGATGGAATAAGAACTGAGATACTATGCTCATATTGCGGTGCACACCTTGGTCACATCTTTTATGGTGAAGGCTTTACAAAGAAAAACACAAGGCATTGTGTAAACTCTGCATCTTTGAAATTTTTGCCTGAAGGACAAAAACCCCCGATTGATAGAATGTTCTTTGCTGGTGGATGTTTCTGGGGGGTTGAGCATCTATTCAAAAAACTTGATGGAGTTTTCGACACAAGAGTAGGATATATGGGAGGCCATAAGAAAAATCCTACCTACCAGCAAGTCTGTACTGGACTTACAGGACATTACGAGACCGTCGAAGTTATATTTGAACCTGATAAAATTGACGAAGAAGAACTCGTCAAATACTTCTTCGAAATCCATGATTTTACACAAGAAGATGGTCAAGGACCAGACATTGGTGAGCAATACAAAAGCGCAATTTTCTACACTAACGAGAAACAAAAACTTATTGCTGAAAAAATAATAAAAAACCTTAAAGAAAAGTACAAAGTTACCACACAATTGAAAAAAGCTTCAGAATTTTGGCTTGCAGAAGATTACCACCAAGATTATTACGAAAAAACAGGGAAAGTCCCATATTGCCATTACAGGAGAAAAGTGTTTTAACCGATTTAAATTTCAAGAAAGGTAATTATTCATGATCTTAGCAAAATCAACTAAATCTGCTTCGATCTTAAGATCTGCAATGTGATCGAGAGATGTTTCACCATTTGTAACTATAACTAACTTAGCTCCATTTTTCTTTGCATAAATTGGTAATTGTGCTGCAGGATACACAACAAGAGATGTTCCCATAGCAATAAACAAATCACTCTTGATAGCCCAATCTTGTGCTTTTGAAAACTCGTCTAATGGTAGCATTTCACCAAAGAAAACGATATTTGGTTTGGTAAGTCCCCCGCAACTACACCTAAACTTGTTAACAAGCAATTCACTTTTTTGTGACTCATCGTACAGGTCATACCTTTTGTTACATCTCA
>JBCNVJ010000293.1:0-6507 GCA_039630255.1 Fervidobacterium sp.
AAAAACGTCGGAAAACACATTGTCATTGAAGCAGCCATAAAAAGGAGGTTAAATATAGATTTTTGCGATCTTGTAATAACAGTTGTTGCAGATAAGCAAGTAATCAAGGAAAGATTAAAGGACAGATACACTCCCGATCTGGTTGACAAAATCTTGAACTTGCAAGAAGACATTCTCGAAGAGGGAATAATAATAGAAAACAATGGAACTTACGAGGAACTTGTCGAAAATTTAAGGAAAATATGGGAGTTTATATCAAAAGATTTTTTAAAATAAATAGAAAAGGGAGCGGTTAGCTCCCTTTTTTCTTGTAAAAAACAAGATTTGAAACACTGCCAATTACAATTGTAATTAGCATACTGGAAATCCCAAAAAGTACGCTTCCCTTTGCTATAGCAGTTAGTAAAATATCGAAAGTACCAAAATGACCAAAAAAGATGAAAGATAGCACTTGAAGTAAAACAAAAGAAAAAGCAACTGAAAGAGCAGAAGTTATCAAAAGCTCTACCAGTTTCAACTCCATTCCAAGGAAGAACGAGAAAGCAATCAGTAATATCTCTGGGAAAAATTGAAATGTGAGTTGTTGGAAAAGTCGGTGAACTACGATATATGAAATTAGAAAACTTAGAAAAATTGTGTAAGAATAAACTTTATTGTTTTCCATTCAGTACTCACCTTCTTTCGATTTGTTTTGCTTTATAAATATTTTACCACATAAATGTGGTAAAATATTTAAAGAAAGTTTATAGGAATCAGGAGGTGAGATTTATGATTTTTGATGTAAGAATAGAATGTGACAGGATTATAGAATTCATAAATTCAGTTATTCGGACTTATAACTTCAAGGGTGCGGTAATAGGTGTTAGTGGTGGTATAGACTCAGCTGTAGTTTTAGCACTTCTTGTCCAAGCAATTGGCAGAGAAAAAATTAAAGCGCTCATATTACCAGAACGTGATAGCTCAAAGAAATCAGTTGAGGATGCAAAGTTAGTTTGCAAAACATTTGGTGTTAATTACGAACTACATAATTTATCAACTGCGCTAAGAGGCTTGGGAGTTTATTCATTATTTCCACCTGCTATACTTATACCCGAGAGGGTTAAAATACAATATTCAAGAAATAGATGGCAAAAATACGATGATCCATACATACTCGATCTCAAAAATGAGGGAGATGAAGAGTTTTTAAAAGGGATTGCTTATTATAGATCAAAGCATCGTATGAGAATGTGTAAACTTTACATGGAAGCTGAAAAATGTGGTTACTGTGTTGTTGGCACAACTAACAGAACAGAATTACTGCTTGGACTTTACGTAAAATGGGGAGATGATTCAACAGATATAGAACCTATCAAGCATCTTTACAAAACGCAAGTATTTGAACTCGGTAAGTATTTAAACGTTCCGGAAAAAATACTGAGTAAAAAGCCTACACCTGATCTGATTCCAGGTATTACAGATGAAGATGCTTTTGGTATAACCTACGAAGAAGCGGATAGTGTCTTGATGGATTTGGAAAGAGGTATAGAAAGGACAGATCCAGCTAGTTCAAGGGTCAAAAAGATTATGGAACTAACAAAGCTTAGAGAATTGAAATCATTGGGACTGTTAGATTGACACACTGTGTTAATAAGGTGGTGGAGTAATGATAAGTAAGAAGATTTGTGATGTACTGATAAAAATATTTGAAATAGATAAAAATTGTGCAGAAGCTACAAAGATCGCCGATGAGATATCACAACTCGTTGGTGTAAATAAATTATCAATTGCCATTTATGAAGAAGGGAAGACGCTTTTTAGAGTTTTGATAACAAACTTCTTACCTGCTTATTCAAAGATTCCATATGAATTTATCAATGAACATGAGTCGTTTTCAAAAATAGTTTTGGATAAAAAATACGAAGCACACGTTTATAGATTAAGAGATGGACATTCGAATAAAGTTACTGGTCTGATACTCACAGATAGCATACCGCAGAAAATGGCAAATTTTAACGAACTTTCAGATTTTTTGGGCTTTGCACTTGGGTTTGTACCAAGCTATGAAAAAACAAAAAAATATCTTGAGAAATACAGATCGTTGTGGATGTTAACAAATATATTTGAAAGTAGTGAAACAGAAACAGAACTAACCGCTGATTTTCTTAAAGTAATGTCACGAATAATAGATGCCGAGGTTTCCTACATTTTGAAAAAAAGCGAAGATAAATTCTTTGTTACGCACTATAATTCTTTAACTGACGAACTAAACGAGTTTGAATTAGACCAAGGTGATATAGAAAAGGATGTTTTTCGATACTTCAAAGGATCAGATAAGATTTTGTACAAACCTACAGGTTTAGAATTGTTATTGAAAGTTAATAAAGTGCTTTCCGCACTCATAGTCCACTCTGAGTTAGGATGGTTCATTTTTGCTAACAAAAAGGAGCCATATACTTATTCGACCTCAAAATCTTTTGATTCAATGGATCTGGATATAGTCCGTGACTCTGTCAACAGGCTTTACTTAGCCAAGGGTAGAATTGAGTTTGAACGTAAGCTTAGGGAAGAAGTGGAAAAACTTCGACAACTTCAAGTAAGTTATGAGTCGCTGATAGAAGATCAGAGAGAACAATTAAGAAAAATGAATGCCGTTCATTACATCAGTCAGGCGATAAGAACGATGTACAGTGTTAAAAACGTGTACAGAACACTTTTACTTGGTATAACATCTGGGAGACTACTTGGCTACAATCGTGCCTTGTTACTTTCTTATGATGAAAGAAGAGATATATTAGTAGGCAAGGTATGGCTTGGTCCTGAAAGCGAAAATGTGGAAGATGATTGGAGAAAGGCAAACCAGAGAGCTATGAGGTATGCCGATGTTGTTCAATATCTCAGAGAAGAAGCCATGGTTCTTGAAATCAAAAATAAGCTCACTGAAATGATAGAAGGAAAAGTATTTCCATACAAAGGTCATCCTATACTTGAAAGGTGCATCTTAAGAAAGAGAATTTTTATATCTAATGAAAAAATAATCGACACAATGGGTTTGGATGCTATTGACTTAGTGAATTTACTCGGAACAAAAGAATTTGCTGTCATACCATTGGTTGGTAGAGAGGGAATATTTGGGGTTATTATCGTCGATAATTATTATACTAAGAAAACAATCAAAGACACCGATATTGAAATTCTCAAAATACTTTCTGACAGTGCAGGCCTTGCAATAGAAACAGCTATAAATTATGAGGAACTAAAAAATAAGACACTTTCCCTTGAACGTCAGAAAAGTTTAACAGAGTATTTAAGGGAATTTTCCGAATCGATACTCCAAAACATGTCCTCTGCTATTATTGTTATCGATAAGGAAGGCAAAATCACAGAATGGAACAGGAAAGCAGAAATATATTTTGGAAGGCCAAAAGAACAGATGACAGGGGTTGAATTAAGAACGCTGACTACAGAATTTGATGATATACAAGAGATGGCTTATCAAAGTATGAAAATTAAAGAAGAAATAACCTTAAATAACTACTTGATACAGGTCATGGGAATCGAGAAATATTATGATATAAGAATTACTCCTTTCTGGGACGCAGAGAAAATAATGTTAAGAGGTGTTATTATTACACTTGATGATGTAACTGATCGAGTTAATCTTGAAAAGGAACGTAAAAAACAAGAAAAACTTGCTGCACTTGGTGAAATGGCGGCACGTGTTGCACACGAGCTGAGGAACCCTATCTCAGTGCTTGGGGGATTTATAAAAAGGCTTGAAAGAAATATCGATATCCCAGAAGCACGTGAAAAATATGTGAACATATTGAAAGATGAAATATTGAGATTAGAGAACATTGTTAACGAAATACTTGATTTTAGCAGAGAGCCAAGAACCCTTGAATTTACTGATTTCAACATTAACAAGTTAATAAGTGATGTTTATTTGCTTTTGGAAGAGAAGATTAAAGAAAAAAAAATACTCTTTTCTTTTGTGTTTGACTCAGAAGAAGTTAATGTACATGCTGAGTATTCACGTATAAAACAGGTAATAATAAACATTCTTCAGAATGCAATTGAAGCAACACCAAACGGTGGTAAAATATTAGTAGAAACTCGCATAGGACTTGAAAAAATATTAGTTTCTATCTGGAATGAAGGTAAACCAATCGATAAAACCACCTCAGAGAAGTTGTTCACTCCGTTTTTTACGACAAAAGTGCATGGTACTGGACTTGGACTTGCTATTTGTAAGAAAATAATAGAAGATGAGCATAAGGGGAGGATATACCATGAAGCAACAGAAGATGGTAACAAATTTGTTGTTGAGCTTCCAAGAAATACTAATTAATTGGGTGGGAGGAGTTAAAAAATGATGGAAGTAATGTTAAAGGCCAAAATTCATATGGCAACTGTAACAGAAAAAGAATTAGAGTATGAAGGAAGTATAGGTATAGACGAAGAATTATTGGAATTGAGTGGTATAAAGATAAATGAAATGGTCTTAATTTCAGATGTCAACAACGGAAATAGATTAGTGACTTATGTTATTCCAGAACCACGTGGTAGCAGAAAAATTTCTCTCAATGGAGCTGCTGCAAGACTTGTGGAAAAAGGAGATAAAATAATCATCATGGCTTTTGGACTTTACACGCCAGATGAATACAAGGGGGCAAAGATTGTTATATTGAACTCAGACAACACAGTAAAGGAAATTAAATAAGTTGTTTGAGTTATTTACATTCAAGGGGGATAACGATGGATGCAATTGTTAATGTATCACAAGACAAAATGGAGGCATACATAAAGATTTCCAATCTGCTCCCAGGGGAACAAGTAACTTTAGAAAAATTAATGGAGTACATTAGAGAAGCAAAAGTCGTTCATAACATCGATTACGATGCATTGAGGGCTCTCTGCAAAGATCCTGTTCAGGATGTTCCTGTTTTGTTTGCACGTGGCGATCTACCAAAAAATGGTGAAGACGGTAGAGTCGCTTTTGAGGTCACAACAACAAAAGGACCGAGCATACTCTCAAAAGCTAACCGTGTCGATTTTAGAGAATTCCCCGTTCAAAAAAGAATAATAGTGAAAAGGGGACAAACAATCGCAACTATATATCCACCAACGGAAGGTATTCCTGGAAAAAATGTATATGGCGAAATAGTTCCAGCAAAAAAGGGTAGTGAAGTTAAAGTAAATCTCGGAAAAAACGTAACACTAAGTGAAGATGGAATGCACATTCTAGCAACCTCAGAAGGTATTCTTAAAGTTGATCCTGAAAAAAATTACGTAGAAGTTAGTGAATATTTAGAAATAGAAAGCAACGTTGACTACACAACTGGAAATATAGACTTTCCAGGCATAGTTTTAATAAAAGGTGATGTCAAACCTGGGTTTATAGTAAGGGCAAAGGGTGATATAGATATAAACGGGGTAGTAGAAGCTGCAACGGTTATTTCTCTTGAAGGGAATGTCAAAATTTCTGGTGCTAAAGGAAAAGATAAAGGACTTATAAAGGCAAAAAAGGATGTGTACGTTAAGTACGCAGAATCTATAACCATAGAAGCAGAGAATCTTTTTTTCGAACACAATTTGCTAAATTGCACAGTAAGGGTTACAAATTCAATAATCGGAAGGGGTAAGAATTCCTCCATAATAGGTGGAGAATACATTGCTTCAAGTCGTATTGAATGTGACGAAATTGGTTCAGACATTGGTGTCAAAACGTACTTGGAAGTTGGTGTAAATCCGTACATGAGGGAAGAAATTAAATTGTTGAAAGCACAAATAGAGATAGATAAAACAAGCATTCAAAAGCTTTTGGCTATCGTAAAACAGTACAAAGAACTCAAGGAAAAAGGTGCAAATATTCCAGAAGACAGAGAAGAACAATTTTCTAAAGTTACTAAAACTTTGATAAATTTGCGAGAACAACTTGAGAAAAATATTGCGCGACTTCACGAGCTTGAAGATAAAATTTCAAGAATTACTTTTGATTCACAGATAATAGCACGGAAGGCTCTTTATCCAGGAGTTGAGGTGTTTATTCATAATACCAGATATTATTCCGAAATCTTGCTTCAAAAAGTTGTCTTACGATTCGACGGAGAAAAAATAGTGGCTGGAGGTTATTCTGGATAAGCTTATTAAAGGAGAGGGGCTTATGTCTTTTTTGAAAATTTTTCCAGAATTCAGACCGATGGTGTGGGGAAATGCTAAGATAAACAACATATTTGATTTAAAAATGAAGGAACCGATAGGAGAAATTTGGCTTCTTTCAGGGCATCCTTTGTTTGAAAGTAAACTTGAAGATGGCATAACTATAAATGAGCTTGGTAAAAGATTATATGATGCAAAATATTCCAGATTTCCCATCCTAATAAAACTTGTTTCCACAAATCAGTGGCTTAGTGTTCAAGTTCATCCTGATGATTATTTTGCAAAAATGATTGAAGGTGAACCGTGGGGCAAAAGTGAGGCCTGGTATTTTCTTACAGATGGCGAATTTGCTATTTGTGAAGACGT
>JBCNVJ010000294.1:0-7060 GCA_039630255.1 Fervidobacterium sp.
CATCTTCTACCTTGTATTCCCTTACAGTTTGTGTAATTATCTTATAGTAATTTCCCGAATGATTACCGTCAGCAGCAACGAAATCAGGTACACCATCGTTATCTAAGTCACCTATGGTTCCTGCATCAAAATCAAATGGTGGTTTGTTATCGGTACTATAGCTACCGCGTACAAGCTCAAGACTGACAAAATTAGGTACCCCGTTTGCGTTCAAATTCCTTCCTTTAAAAAGATACACTGATCCACCGAAATTTTTTCCTTGTCGCCAGGCATCTGTACCAACAAAAATATCAGGAAGTCCATCTCTGTCAACATCAGTAACCTTTATTACTGTAGGTCCAAAAGACGGAAGAGAAGATGGATCCTTAGAGTTTGGTATATTTGGATCCACAAAGCTTACTTGACCCAGTGAACCGTTATTGTTTATAATAGATATCTTTTGTGTGACACTATATACAATTTGGTTGTTAACTATTCTACCCAAATATATATAAATACCTCTTTTATCTGTATGTCCAGCAATTATGTCAGGCACTCCGTCTTTATTTATATCTGCTACATCTAAGACTCCTCCGCCATTTGGAGCCGTGGTTCCTATGTCAGGATCATCTATCAATTTAACAAATTGGGTACTAAAAAATCTATTATTGCTTTGTGAATTAGTGTTTTTCCAAAACCAAATCCTGCCTCTCATATCTGCGTATATAATGTCTTTGTAACCATCACTATCAAAATCATAACTTGCCATTGCTGTAACAGTCCAGTTTGTCAAAAATCCTGAATCGTTGTAAGGAATATCTTTTCTATACATCTGATTCCATGGCACGTTACGAACACAATCCGGAATAAAAACTGCTTGTTGGCGTGCGTTGTAAAGAAGAAGATCAAGCTTTCGATCATTATCGAAATCATCAATAACGAAAGTGCCATCACCAACGATTGGTAAATTATAAGTATAGACATCGCTCATAACTAAATCGTTGTTAACCAAACCTTTGTTTTCCTTGATAACAACTTTTCCACCATACGTCACACTTATTGTATCAGCAAATCCGTCTCTATTGTAATCAACAGCAAATGTTTGAGAAACATCAACGAACGGTCCAGCACCTGGCGATGCGGTTATAGTGTTGATTTTATAAACATTTACAGCTACAAGCGTATTATTGACAACTCTCGTTGATATGTCTCTTGCATATATACATCCCCACGCAGACTCTGGTTTAGATTGATTGTAATTTGCAAGAGGATATGTTTTTGTGTAACTTGGCCTTGCCCAATCTATCTCTTGTGATAAGGCTTGAATGGTTAACAAAAACAAAAGAAAAATCAAAACATGAACAAGTTTTTTCATAAAATCACCCCTTGGGTAAAAATCTTTTCATTATACTTACCTTGTTATATTTTACTACCAAAACTTCTAACAAATAAGCGGGGAAATAAAACTGTTCCCCGCCCTTTTTGGAAATTGTTTGCAATAAAATAGTGAATGATAGATTAACTCACACCTTTTCAAATCTTTTCCAGGAAGACTTTTGTTAATTGGTTAACCAACGATATATTAACTTTGTATAAATTTTTATGAATTTTCTGTACGACTCAAGCGACCAATTTTCGTTTGGTTGATGCATACGTGTTTCTTCTCCTGGAAAGACTGCACCATAGGCAACACCATAAGGAACACTCCTTGCATAAGTTCCTCCACCAATCGAAATAGGTTCTGATTCATCATTTGTCTCACTTTTGTAGATTTCAAGTAATAATTTTACAAAGTCACTGTCTTTTGAAACATATAGAGGTTTTGAATAACTTAGTTGTTCAACTTCAAAGTTGTTCATGGCTTGTTTTATTTGCAAGGTTAGCATATCAACGTTGTAGAATATAGGATGTCTTATGTTGATTATGGCATTTACCTTACCATTCTCAATGCTTAATATACCAAGATTACACGTCAACTTTTTGCTTACATCATCTTGACCTGATATTCCAAGCCCTATGCCATAGTATTCTTTCCCAAGACGTTCGTAAAGTGTTCTTATTATGGTGTTATCCGGTCCAAAATCAATTTTTGAGAGCAACTCCAACATTCCAGCAGCAGCATTAATACCTGCCTCTGGATGTGCACCGTGTGCAGATTTACCTAAGGACTTCACAGTGATTTTATTTTTGTTTACGGCATATTCATATTTACACATGCTATTGTAGTTTTCTATCAAATAAACAATCTCATTTACCTTATCAGTTTGTATTTCTGCTGTACATTCTTCTGGAACAACATTTGCAGCTGTTCCAGCATTTAGTTTAGTTAGAACAGTTGTATAATCTCTTTTAAGTTCTTTGGAGATACGATATGTTACTATTCCCTTTTCTGCAAAAACAAGAGGAAAATCACCATCAGGTGTTACTGCAGCATCCGGGTACGGTTGTTTTGTAAAATAATACTTCAAACATTGTGAACCATTTTCTTCGTTGGTACCAAATATAATTCTAACTTTGTTTTTTGGTTCTTTTACCAATTCAGAAGCAATTTTCAATGCAAAAAGCGCACCTATACTTGGTCCTTTGTCATCTGATACTCCTCTTGCGTACATTTTTCCATCTCTAATTGAAAGTTCATACGGGTTACTTTCCCATCTTTCGATGTCGCCTTCCGGTACTACATCTAAGTGACCAAGTACTGCGTATAACTTTCCACCACTTCCATATTCAACATGCCCTGCGTAGTTATCTACATTAACTGGATCAAATCCAAGCTCCTTAGCTATTTTAAGAGTTTCCTCAAGAGCTTTTGCAGGTCCTTCGCCAAACGGCATACCTTCTTTTGGTTCTCCCATCACAGACCTAATTTTTATAACTCTATCAAGCGCTTTTAAAATGCTGTCAAAGTACTTATCGACAAACTCGTTAATTTTTGAATCGATATCCATAAAAATTGGGATAAGCCCTTTCCCTCCTTTCAAATAATTAACCTAAAAGATTTATCGTGCCCACACATCGTGATATTTGCGTGCCATTCTCATTATCACATACAAGAGTGCTGGGGACAAATGATATACGTTTTTTGCTATATGCATTTTTGAGTGAAATCTACTTCTTTCTCTATCTAATTTAATTTTGCTCACGTATTTCTTGATTTCTTTGTTATTTGCTAACATTCTCCACACACGATAGTCGAGTCTATTGTATGCAAGTATACCAATTACTTGACCATATGCAAGTGCTAAAGCTTCATTTTGAATTTTTTCAGCAATCTCACGTTCTCCCTTTGAAAAAAAATACTTAATTAATCTTTTCATAACACCAACATGATGGAACATTGTAAGACTCTTTGTTTTCGTCGTTGAAGTCTTTCTGTAAAGCCATTGGTAAACGTATTCGTCTAAAAACACTATACGGTTTGAACTGTACATAAGCTTAGCTATAAACTCAAAATCTTCTGAAATTTTAACACCTTTAGTAAATCTAATATTATGTTTGGCTAAAGTTTCCTTGCAAAAAAGGATGTTACCAAGGTGTATAAAAGGTTTATATTTGAGAAAATCTATAATAATATCTTTCTTACTCTTTAGACCTTTTGTTAGTTTTGAGAGGTCATCAGAAGTCATTATCGTCTTGCCCTTGGCTGTCTTCATGACAAATTTGCCAAACACAAAGTCGGCTTTGTAATGCTCTGCAAAACTTAGCAGTCTCTGAGTGGAACCGGATACAAATTCATCGTCACCGTCAAGAAATCGTATATACCGACCTCTTGCGTATTGTATTCCAATATTTCGTGCAGCACTTACACCATTATTCGATTGACTTATTAATGTCCAATTAATTTTATTACCCTTCAGTACTTCTAAAATTTTTTCATCTGTTTTGTCCTTAGAACCATCATTCACAATTATTAATTCCAAATCAATACTACTCCTGGTTAGTTCTTTGAAGACACTGTTTATTGCTTTACTAATGTATTTTTCTACATTGTATGCCGGTATAATTATGGATACAGTTGGTGATTCGCTTATTTTGTTGGATTTAACCTCAAATACCACGCCAACACTCCCTTCTGATTTATCGACGAATATTTTGAGACTTTTTGCGCCTTAATTTTATCTCTTTTTCGAGTAAATTTCAATAGAAGTAGACTAAAAATAAAAATATCCCTCGAAATATTCGAGGAATATATTTAGTGTTCAAGTACCACCATTCGGTGATGGTGCTGGCTTTAACTTATGAATATTTTAGAATAATTTAATTCTCTTAACAGTTTCACGCTCAACAAGCTGCACAGGTAAAGTTAATTCAGTTATAACATCTTCTTTTATACTTTTAATAAGCGCTTTGAATGCTTCCGAACCAAGCATCATCTTGTCTACTCTAATGGTTGTTAATGAGGGATTTAAAACTGAGGAAAATTCTATGTCATCAAAACCTATTAGTGAAAAATCTTCAGGTATTTTAAATCCATTTTCTTTTGCAACCTTTATTACGGCAAAAGCATATATGTCGTTATAGCACAATACACCATCGAATGAAATACTTTTTAAGATTACTTCTTTAAACTTTTTGTAAGCATTCTCAAACCCTTCAAGCGAGTTGATTACACTTAATTCAACAACTTTCCCTGACTCTGCTATTGCTCTTCTTGCGCCTTTTTCCCTCATCCTTGCTGCATACTTATACTCAAAAGCGTTCAGGAAGAGTAACTTCCTGTGTCCGGTTTCAATAAGATGCTTTGCGGCAATGTATCCACCCATCTCATCGTCGCTGCAAACGTAATTTGTCTTAATTCCATTTAGTTTGCTTCCCACAATGACATTTGGTATTTTCTTATTAACGAGTTCTTTTATATCTTCCACTTGTGACTGAACAGCACATATTATCAAGCCATCCACTCTACGTTTTAAAAGTGTTTGGATAGCCTTTACCTCATTCTCATAATCCCTGTCTGTATTTATTAGTATTATATTGTAACCATTTTTCCTTGCTTCAGTCTCTATACCCTTAACTAACTCCGCATAAAACGGATTCGAGTTATCGACCACTATAACACCAATGATACCAGATTTTCTTGTCCTTAAGGCTGTTGCAGCACAATTAGGAGTATAACCAAGCTCTTGGGCTATTCTTAATACCTTTTCCTTTGTATCTTTTTTTACATACCCTCTGTTTCCAAGTGCTCTCGATACTGTGTTAATAGAAACACCGGCAGCGCGTGCTATATCTTTTATTGTTACGAATTTTTTTAATTCGTGCATTATTTGAAATTTTCCTCCTCTATCCTTCTAATTTCGTTTTGCGCTCCTCTGAGTAATAATTGCCTCCATTCTTCCAGACCTTCCGTAAATTGAGCATTGAGCCATCTTTCAACCATGTCACAGGCTTGTTGAGGTGCAACTACCCATCCGCCCATAGTAAGTACGTTAGCATTATTTATTACTTGTGCCATTCTGGCTGTATAACTACCTTCCACTGCTACTGCATATATTCCTTTAAATTTATTAGCTACTATAGCCATACCAGCACCTGTTCCACATATGAGAATACCTTTTTCAAACTCACCAGATTGTATTTTCTTTGCCAATATTGGAGCAACGTCGTAAAATGGTAACCAATTATCTAAGTTTTTGGTACCAACGTCTTCAACGTAATAACCCTTATCTTCGAGGAATTTTTTTATCTCCTCTTTTAGAAAGAAGCCTGATTTATCGGAACCTATAACAACCTTCCTAGTCATAATTTATCTGTGCCTCCTTTGGTAATAATCTTTATACTGAATTTTTGGAATTTTGTCAAAGCCAAGCCAATTCATAAATTCGATAATTTCGCTTGTGTAATTGCCTTTTACAAGTGGAAAATGGTGTTCTATTTTGTTTACCATAATAGTATTAATCAGATCAAGTGTTGTTATATCTTCCTCAAAGAATTTTAATTTTCCAAGCCAGCCTCTGCTGCCATCGTAGTCCGGTTTGTCTTGACTATCGAAAAATTCACCAGTAAGAACAAAGTATTCGTTCAAGTTGTTGGTAATCCTTGATATAGTTACTGGTATTTCCAAGAATTTCATAGATGCAACGGGAGCCATTGTAAGCCAGCCTTTTTCAGGATCTTTTGGACCTGGATTGAAATGTTTTTCAAGTTCTATTTTTTTATCTTTAGCATAAAACTTGCTACCTATTCCACAATGCCACAAAAATATTGAATTATCGCTGAAGTCTACATCAGACAGATCCATCAATATTGCTGGATAATCGGCAATGTATTCTAAAATCTTCATACTTACAAGACTTATTACATCGCCTTCACAAACGGTTGTATTCATTTCATCAGATAGAAAAGCGTACGACGCACAAGGTACCATTCCAAGTTCAATTCTGAATCTCGGCCAACACGATATTGCAAAACCATCGTAGTTACCCTCTTCCTTCAACTGCCTAACTGTTAAGATTAAACGTGCCATTTTTTCCAAGGAATTCTTAGCGTATTCGTCTTTTATAGTGTAATTAAGCTCTATTTCAGCAATTAAATCTCTTAATTGTTCGCTTGAATGACTCAAAAATCTTGTTTTTAAATCACCAAATTCCATTTCGTCCACTGAAATACGAAGTTTTTCTTTTAAAATGCGCGGATCATAAAATAGATTATCAAATCCAGGTGCACGACCACCTATGAGTAAAAATCTTGATCCAAATATATTTTTGATAGCTCTGAGTGCTCTTAAAGTTGTTGTGAACCTTTTTTTGAATATCTCATCTTTTGGATATCCATAAAACCATTTGGCGTCTTTCTTTAAATACGACAAAAATCTGTCAAGTTGACTCATGTTCAAATTCATATTGCAAAATGAGTTCAAGGGCAAAGGACCATATTTTGTTGATTCAGGAACTGCCCACAATCCAAGAAAAGCACTTGCTTGTGCAAACTGCTGAATCAAATAACCAGAAGAGAACGAAGTTGATTGAACAAGTAAGAAATCAACATTTTCATCTTCCATCTGTTTTTTAGCAACTTGTGCATCTTGCTGTGTAACGACAAAATCATTTCTAAAAACAAACTCAAAGTCCATCTCTTGTGC
>JBCNVJ010000295.1:0-7335 GCA_039630255.1 Fervidobacterium sp.
AACGACAGAGCGGAGTCAAGCCACGTGGCATCTGGCTCGCTGAGTGTGCTTCCTTTCCAGGACTTGATAAATATTGAGCAGAAGACGGATTGGAATATTTCTTTGTAGATTCTCATGGACTCTGGTATGCAGATGAACGGCCAAGATATGGGGTTTATAGACCTGTTATCACGCCAAATAATGTTTTTGTCTTTGCACGAGATCCGGAAAGTTCAGAACAAGTTTGGAGTGCACAAATAGGTTATCCTGGTGATTCAAGGTACAGAGAATTTTACAGGGATATAGGGTTTGATAGGGAATATGACTACATAAAGCCATACATTGATCCAAGTGGTGTACGAATGAATACGGGAATAAAATATCATAAGATTACGTCAAAAGACACACCTCTTGATAAGAAAGATTTCTATGATATTGATGAAGCAAAATCCATTGCTTACGAACATGCAAAAGATTTTCTAAAGAAAAAAGAATCCCAGGTTGAATATTTGATGAATCTTTTTGATGGTCTTGAACCAATAATTGTTGCGCCTTTTGATGCTGAGTTATTTGGCCATTGGTGGTTTGAAGGTCCTTTCTTCATAGAATACTTTATGAGGGAGGCCACCAAGAGTCAGAAATTGAGACCTGTAAGGGCATGCGATGTTGTGGATTGGATTGAAAAAGTTCAAATACTAACACCTGCGGCATCAAGTTGGGGTGCCAATGGATATAACGAAGTTTGGTTGAACGGTACAAATGACTGGATTTATCCTCATTTGCATGAACTTGTGGAAAAAATGACCGAGATGGCAAAAATACATTCTCAAGAAACTGATCCACTTAAGATACGCGTTTTAAATCAAATGGTGCGTGAATTGCTCTTGGCTCAGTCAAGTGACTGGGCATTCATCATGACGACTAGAACAAGTGTGGAATATGCTGTTAACAGAACCAAAACGCATGTTAAACGATTCTTAAACTTGTACGATATGCTCAAAAGTGGTAATATTAATATAGGGGAGTTACAGAGATTAGAATATGTAGACGACATTTTTCCAGATGCAGATTATAAAATGTACCTAAAGATTTAATCTCCTTAATTTGGAACCATTTTCAATACTCCCCCGAGGTGCGTGAGCATCTCGGGGTGTTGTCTTGGATATTAGATATATTTGTGAAAGAGGTATCAAACAAAAAACTTTAATTTTTGAAAGGAGGTAACTACAGTGCCTGCAAACATTTTCGAAGTCAGATGGCATGGTCGGGCAGGTCAGGGTGCAAAGAGTGCTTCACAAATGCTTGCAGAGGCGGCACTTGACATGGGAAAATATGTGCAAGCTTTCCCAGAATATGGTGCAGAAAGAACTGGAGCTCCGATGAAAGCGTTCAACAGGATATCAGATGAACCTATCCTACTTCATTCCTCGGTTGAAACTCCTCACCTTGTTGTTGTTATCGACGATACACTTTTGGGTAATCCAGACATACTTGCTGGTACAAACGAAGAAACTATTCTTATTGTGAACACAGTAAGGACGACAGAATGGGTAAGAAAAAAATCGGGTTTTAAAGGAAAGATCTGCGTTGTAAAGGCAACTGATATTGCTCTTGAAGAACTCGGTAGAGGTACGCCAAATACGGTTATGCTTGGTGCTATTGCGAAAGTAACAGGCATAATTGAACTTAAATATGTTGAAGATAAGATCAGTGACATGTTTTTGAAAAAATTTGGTGAACAGGTAGTTCAGAAGAATATAAGAGCCTTGCACAGAGGGTATGAAGAGGTGATATGCAATGGCTGAGCTCAAAGGATGGAAAGATTTACCGATCGGAGGTCTTATAATTGAACCAGGAAATGCCAAGGTGTACAAAACAGGTACATGGAGAGTAATGAGACCTATCTACCAAGCGGAAAATTGTATTCATTGTATGCAGTGCTGGTTGTACTGTCCAGATCAGGCTATCGTGGTTGAGATTGTTGATGGAAAGCCAAAAATGAGAGGATATAACTATTACTATTGCAAAGGTTGTGGACTTTGTGCAAATGTTTGTCCAAAAAGTATAGATCCAAAGACAAAACAGCCCGCTCCAGAAGAAAAGAGAGCAATAATAATGAAACCTGAAACTGACTTTGCTGAAGAATAAGGAGGTGTAAAAATGCCTTTAAAACAAGCTATTACGGGTGCAGAGGCAATAGCTTATGCAATGAAGCAAATAAATCCTGATGTTGTAGCAGCTTATCCAATTACTCCGCAAACGCCTGTTGTGGAATATTTTGCAAAATATGTTGCTGATGGTGTTGTTGATACTGAAATGATTCCAGTGGAGAGTGAACACTCTGCGATGAGTGCTGTTGTTGGTGCAGCAGCAGCAGGTGCAAGGGCATTTACTGCAACTGCGGCAGTTGGTCTTGCATTAATGCACGAAGTTGTGTACATAGCAGCTTCTTTGAGACTCCCGATAGTCATGGCAGTTGCAAATAGAGCACTTTCAGGACCTATCAATATCCATTGTGATCATAGCGATGCCATGGCCGAACGAGACAGTGGTTGGATACAATTGTGGGCAGAAAATGTGCAGGAAGCTTACGATTTTACAGTTATGGCTTACAGAATAGCAGAACATCCAGATGTCAGATTACCGGTAATGGTAAACTTTGATGGATTCATTATATCTCATAGTGTTGAAGTTGTTGAAACTCTTGATGATGAAGTAGTTAAAAAATTTGTTGGAAAACCTATAAAGATGTATTCATTACTTGATACTTCGAAACCAGTTACATACGGTCCACTCGACTTGTATGACTATTACTTCGAGCATAAAAGACAACAAATCGAAGCGATGAAACATGTTCCAAAAGTTTTCAAACAAGTAGCAGAAGAGTTTGCAAAAATCTCTGGTAGAAAATACGATCTTGTTGATGAATACATGGCAGACGATGCTGAGTATATTATGATAGCCCTTGGTTCCACAGCCGGAACAATCAAACACACAATTAACGAACTGCGAAAAGAAGGCAAAAAAGTTGGACTTGTAAAGCCTTGGATGTTTAGACCTTTCCCGAAAGAAGAATATCAAAGAATATTAAATGGAAGAAAGGCTGTTGTAGTTCTCGATAGATCAGTTTCGTTTGGTGCAGAAGCACCACTTTACGAAACTATCAAATCAGCACTTTACGAAGTAGCAGTTAGACCACAACTTGGGAGCTATGTGTACGGTCTTGGTGGAAGAGATATAACACCGAATCATATCAGACAAGCATTTGAAGACGCCTTTAAAGGTTATTTGATTGTCGATGAAGAAAAATACCTTGGGCTTAGAGAATAAAAGGAGGTGTACTAAATGCCATTAAGTGCTATAGAACTTGCAAAACTATTTTATGACAAAAATCCTGGAATAACCCCAGGTCACAGAATGTGTCCTGGTTGCGGAGCACCGAATGTTGTCAAATTTGCACTGATGACTGCCATGGCGAAGGGTTACGAACCTGTAGTTGCTCTTGCAACTGGGTGTCTTGAAGTATCCACAACAATATTCCCATATACAGCATGGAATGTACCATACATTCACAACGCTTTTGAAAACGTAGCGGCTACAATCAGTGGCGTGGAAACAGCATTTAGAGCAGCAAAGAAGAGAGGAGAAATTCCTGAAGATAAGAAACTTGCATTCTTTGCTTTTGCGGGAGATGGTGGAACATACGACATTGGTTTACAATCACTTTCTGGTGCTGTAGAAAGAGGACACAAATTTATATACATTGTCTATGACAACGAAGGTTACATGAATACTGGTAACCAAAGATCTGGTGCAACGCCTCCTGGTTCAGATACAACAACAGCCCCGGTTGGGAAAAAACTTGCTGGAAAATTACAACTCAAAAAAAATATGGTTGAAATAATGGCAGCTCACGAAAATGTTTACGTCGCCACGGTTGCACTTTCTGAGCCAATTGATTTCATGAGAAAAATAGAAAAAGCCCTTGAATTCGATGGACCAGCATTTATTGCTGCACATTCAGCATGTGTAAGATTTTGGAGAGTTTCCGATGATAAAGCTGTTGAAACAAGCAAGCTTGCAATTGAAACACTATACTGTCCTTTGTATGAAGTCGAACGAGGTGTTTACAGAGTAAAAAAGAAGATAACAAATCCACGACCAGTAGCTGATTACATTAAATCACAAGGAAGATTCAAACTATTCCTTTCAAGGCCAGACGCACAAGAAATAATAGACGAACTTCAAGAATATGTTACAACAAGATATCAACGACTTCTTGCGCTTGAAGAAGCTACAAAAGACAAACCAATAAGAGTTAAAGGACAAGTGAAGAAAGATATACAAACTGACGAGCATGCAATGTAATGAATTCATTAGAAAAAAAGTCCCATGGTATTAGCCATGGGACTTTTTCAGTTTTTTAACATGTCATCTTTTACAAATTACGCTGTCAATATCTGCTTCATAAAACTTAGCTGCTGCCAAACATCCAGCACTACAAATACTTCCCCTCAAAGCACACACTGAACAATTCTGCGGTATTAATTTGCTTCTATATTCCTCCATTCTTCGCCAAATATCTATGAAACGTTCTTTATTAACATTTCCAACATAATACTCAGGATTATACCTAAAATGTCCACAGGGTACCACATTACCATCTACAAGAATTGATGCGTGTGTTCTACCAGCAGTACACTCTTCCAATCCAAATATATTTTCCTCAATATATAACTTAACACTGTTTTCATGCTTCAAAAACATCTGGAGTCTATTTGCCACGTACTCAATCATATCTCGTGTGGGAAGTAACAATTCCTTATTTATCATTCCACGACCAACAGGAATAAATCTGTCAACATACAAACTTGTTCCTAATTCTTTTGCTAATAGAACCATGTCATCTATATAACTGTAATTTAACTTATTCACCACGAAAAGTACCGTAACATTAAATCCAGCTTCCAGAAAATTCTTAAGTCCTTTCATAGTGCTTTCGAAAGTTCCTTTTCCTCTGATTTTATCATGCACTTCGGAAACAGGTCCATCGAGTGAAACGCCAACATGCAAATCAGGAACAATAGCTTTCATCTTGTTTACCAATTCCTTTGTTGCAAGAGAAGCATTTGTATTCATAATCATACTCAAACTCTTAGATTTAGCATATGAAAATATCTTTAATAGATCATTTCTTAGCAAAGGTTCACCACCAACAACATCAAGTACCTCAACTTCAGCTTGAACAAGTTGATCTATTACTTTAAAAATCTCCTCTGTGGACAGCTCAATTCTTGATTTCTTTCCAGCATTACAATAGCAATGCAAACAAGAATAATTACAAGCTGTAGTAATTTCAAACTCAATATTCCGAGGTCTCATAATGCAAATACCTCCTTATTATCTGTCTTTACATCATCGAAGCATAAATTATTCTAAAAATTCCTTACCAAATAGCTTCTTAATTTAAAGATTTTGTACCAGAGGTTTTTTACATTTCAGCAGTCAACTAACAAGTCATTATAAACTGGCAATCAAAAATATGAACAAAAATTCTATGGAAACATCTAAACTTATTCACCTCTTCTAATTACTATTTTTTCTAAGAAATTTTAACAAGTGTTTCATAAAAAATAATAAAAGTCCCTGAAATCAAGGACTTTTACACGAACAATAAAGTATTTTCTTTGTTTAGAAATTTTGGTGGAGGCGGCGGGAATCGAACCCGCGTCCGAAAGTAAACCATCCCAGGCTTCTCCGAGCGCAGTCTGTGTTTTGATTTTCGCTATCTTAACGCCCACAGACAAGCTTTAAGATAGCTAGCCTCACTAACTAAGGTAGCTCAGAACGTGAGGCGCATTCTGACTACCTGGCTGACAGGGTCACGCCCAACTATGAAAGGTCAGCCAACTTTCATAGCGGACGGCTGCTTTTATCTAATTAAGCAGCAAGAGGAACGTATTCGTTGGCACTTATCTTTTTCCTACCGTTTTTTAACGAGGACAGCAGGCAACCTCGACTCGCTTCCTGGGACAGCCTACCCCCGTCGAAACCTTTCGCCCCCTCAAATCGTAAATTACTATCCTCTGTGAATTTAGACATCTAATATTTTTCAATCGTTCGATTGAAACAAAAAGACGATGGAACATACCATCGTCTTATCAAACTTGGTGCCGAGGGCGGGATTTGAACCCGCACGGTCCCAATGACCGCATGGCCCTCAACCATGTGCGTCTGCCAATTCCGCCACCTCGGCATTCTTAAATAAACTTATCTTATTACAACCAAAAAATATTATACCATAAAAGCTCAAATCGTCAAGAATGATTTTAAATACTTACTATTTATACTGATTTACTTAATGAAAAAGGAGCGCTTATACGCCCCTGCATTTTGGAGCGGGTGACGGGTTTCGAACCCGCGACCCCTTGCTTGGCAAGCAAGTGCTCTACCACTGAGCTACACCCGCTTTACAGAACTAGCTTTTCTTTGGTGCGAGAGGAGGGATTTGAACCCTCACGGGATTATCAGTCCCACTGGATTCTAAGTCCAGCGCGTCTGCCAATTCCGCCACTCTCGCACCTATTTCTGGTGACCCGGGCGGGATTCGAACCCGCGACCCCCTGATTAAAAGTCAGGTGCTCTACCTGCTGAGCTACCAGGTCACCTACGACTTACATGTGCCGATTAGAATAATATCATAGACAACTCCATGTGTCAAGTAGGTATTTGATATTTCAGTTTTTCCGTAATATCCGATTATACTTTCCTACTTTGAGTACAACAAGTACAATCAATTGTTGCCTTTCAAAATAAATCTTATAAATTGTTTTTAAAACTCAAAAAGTGCAATTTTTATCTAACTCTACCACCTCATATTTCCATTCTGATATATTCCTTTTCTCACTGTCTATATTTACTCCTATCAGATAACATTTCTTACTCACAAATCCTTCATAATACCTTCTCTCTTTTATCTGCTCAAGTGCTTCTTTTGCACTTTTGTCTACCTTTAGTTCGATTATGTACACCACTCGATTGTTTTCTATCAGTATGTCTATTATCCCTCCTGATACTTCTCTTTCTGCTTGCGCTTTCACCTGTGCCCCTATCAACAACCCCATCATTATCGCTTCGTATGTCCTTTCTTTTTCTATCTGCAATCTATAGCTTATCTGTCCTATCCCCTCTTGTAGACTTTTCATCAATAATTCAACATCTTCTTTCATTATCGCTTTTCTTATCTGCCTGCTTATTGTTTTTGTTTGTTCTTGATTGTAATCTATCCCGTAGTTTATTTCCATCAACATTCTTGTTATTCCACTTCCTGCATCTATGTTTGGTATGCCTATTTTG
>JBCNVJ010000003.1:0-2073 GCA_039630255.1 Fervidobacterium sp.
GTCTAAGAAGCCTTTGCTTGCAAGTCTTGCACCACCGCATATTCCAAAGTATATTCCACCGTTTTCTATAAATTTTCTTAAAGTTTCCTTAGATTTTTCCGACAAGTTTTCAATCTTATTTTCAGCCCATCCTCCAGGAACAAACAAAGCTTTTGTGTTTTTTAAATCTAAAATTTTGTCGTCGGATAAAAATTCAACTTTGAACTTTATATTTGAATTTATTAGTGCGTTTATCATCCACAAACCATACAAACCCGAGTCGTTAATCAGAATTTTTACCACAAAATTTCACACCTTATGTATCGCATTCCATGCGAATTATTTTCGATCTTGAAGAAAGTAAATCTATAAGTTTTTCATCGTGAGTGGAGATAATCATCGTAACATTTTGATCAGCTAATTCCTTTATTTTATTAAGCACAAACGAATGGTTTCTTTTATCAAGATAATTCGTCGGTTCATCTAATAAAACAATACTTGGAAATGTTATTAACACGCTTGCAAGTGTAATTAATCTTTTATAACCGTAACTTAACTTAAAAGGATTTTCATAAGCATACTTTTCTAATCCCCAGCTGTTCAAAAATTCCCAAGTAAGTTCCAAAAGCTTGTTTTTCTGAATTTCACAACTATAAAGTCCAAAAGACAACTCTTGAATCACAGTGGGAGCAAAAATTTGAACGTCTGGGTTTTGGAAAACAAAGCCAATATTTTGTCTTAGTTTTTTCAGAAAACTTTTGTTATACTTGTATGGCTCACCGTTAAACTTTAAAATACCGTAATTTGGTATAATCAGCCCGTCTATAATTTTTAAAAGAGTAGTTTTTCCACATCCGTTTGCACCTAACAAAAAGATAATATCTGAACGAAAAATCCTTAGATTAAATGACTTAATAACTACTTTTTTTCCATATGAGAAAGAAACATTTTCGACTTCTAAAATCGGGATATCCACTTTTCAAGCACCACCAAGAAAATAATGATAATTTCATAAATAAACGGCTTTATGCTTATTCTATAGTTTTTTTCAAGCAAGTTCATTTTTTCAATATTCCTGCTTCTATAAGCATCAACCATTTCCTGTATCTTTGATGTACCCTTTCTCAATATACCCTGAGTTAATAGGAAAGTTGATTTTACGGATTTTAAAAAATGCGTGTAACCATTTCTTGATAGCTGTGATTCTAAAATTTCCTTTGCTATCACGTATAAATTTTCAATTGTTTTATAACTTATTACAAATAACAATAGAAAATCATTGTTGAACTTCATTTTCCTTAATATATAAACAAAATCTGCTATATCCTGTTTATCTGCAAGCATGATTAAGCTAATAATTAATAAAAGGCTCCGAAGTACTGTTTTTTCGAATAAATACAAGTTTTCCTTTTCAAAATGTAAAATTGAACTCTTTGAAAAGTCTATTTCAATCAATATAGGAATAGATAGTAGTAAAATGAACATACTTGACCAAAAGAGAAGTTTTATATTCTTTTTAAAATTTGCTATATCATCGAATATGAAAATTAGAAGTGTAAAAGAAAAAGTAGATTTATAAGTTATATTTGGTGAATTTGTAAATTCCATGATAAAAACATTCACAACTGTCATTGCGTACAGTAGGAAAAAGTCTAAATTACCTTCAAAACTAACATCTTTTTTCATATCTTATTGTTAGCTTTTCTTCTTAATTCCGTTTGAATAACCTATAATGTAAAATATTATCCCTGATCCTATTGCTGACTGTATAGAAAAAATTAAACTCTCTATTTCACTACTTGGAGGTTCCCAAATTGGGCTAAACCAAGGTTTATAATCGGGATTAATTTGTTGCACAAGTTTTTCCGCTTGAACATCCGTACCTTCAAAACTTCCATCAATAAAAAAAATGGGTAAAATTACCAATGTGAATTCTAAGACTATTAAGAGTAAGTAACTACCCTTCATGTTGTTCACTTCCTTCTTGTGTTTGTAAAGACTCCATCAAGAATTTATAAGCAAATATACTTATTATACCTTCGAAAATAGCAAGCGGTATCTGTGTAATTAGAAATACACTACCAAACTTAAGAA
>JBCNVJ010000030.1:0-2008 GCA_039630255.1 Fervidobacterium sp.
GATTATTAAAGAAACTTTTTTGTATTATATTGATTATGACGAAAACAATGTTGAGGATATTTATACTATTGACCGTTGGTATGTCTATTGATGTCTTAGTAAATCCTATTATGGGGAGAATTATCTTACCAAAGAGTTTCAGGTATATACAGCTTTTGAGTCATTGGTAACACAGCAATTATCGCAACAAATTATATTTTCGATTTGTACATTTTGCTTCCTCAACCAAGCAACAATTGAAGAAGTAAAAAGCTTAAATTTTATATCTTCAATCTTTCCTTTAGGGGCTAACTGCAAAATAGGATTCTTGATAGTTTCTACCATCACCAAGAAAAGCAATTAACTTGTTTCCCACAGTTATATCCCTCTCTTTCAACTGCTCTAAAAATGCTCCAAAAAGTTGTCCAAACAATTTCAGTCTGTTACACTTTTCAACTTAGATTGCTCAAGAGTGCTTTTTTAAATGGTTGGCAAGCTACTTGAAGTCTTTTATATATTTACAAAGTGAAACTCAATTTACTACACCAAACTCTTTAACACAGCTTTAGGATTAATGAAATATATTGCTTAAAAATTATTTTGTAATTATTGTACCATATTTTAGTTTCTTTAAGATTACTAAGTAGTTAACAAAAAATAAGTGTGATATAATAACTTTGTCGGTGGTTACTTTAGAATGATATTTAAACCATAGATTGCAATAACCAAAAACTAAAAAGAGAAATTGCTACGAACAAATCGACCATAACATATGACTTAAATTCCTAAGCAATTCTGACATTCCTTTTTGAAAGTTACTATTGTATCGAGCTAAGAATGAATACGTTCTATATGGAACATTACCAGTACACATTGCGTCAAAACCACTTGATTGTGCATACATAAATGAATTGATAAAACTACACAAGGATAGGGGGTATAATGTTTGATAAGAGTATTTACAGATGGCAGTTACAAACATGGAATTATTGCTTACGGTTTTCTCATAATTTGTAATGGTGTAGAAGTATCACTTCAAGCAAGAACAGCAAGAGCAATTACTTCGTTGAAAAATGTCGAAGCAGAACTTATGGCTGTAATTTCAGCTTTTGAAGAGCTTGATAAAATGTTTTCGGAGCTAATCGATGAAAGAATTATTTTAGCTCATGATCTATCCATCATAAGAAGTATATTTTCTATCAACTCATGTGAAAAATTTCAGATGAATGGCGACGAAGAGGAAATTGATACTAAAAACACAAAAAACAAACATTTTCTAAGATATGCACAAGAAAAAATAAAAGCTTTAGTTAATAAATTACAATGCAATGTATCACTTGAAAAAATTGTCTCACATAATCACGAAATCCATAATAGAGTTGACAGAGTACTTTCAATAATTTTGGATTATCGCTTGAAAATGAAAGAATTTGCAGAGAAAACGAAGAAGAAAAGAAGGGAAGTGTCTTTACAAAACTCAGGTTCATCAATCATAAAAGTTAGCAATAGTTTGTTTTCAAAATACGAATTTGATTACATGAATTCTATAATTAATAAACTGTCAAAGTTACAAAAACCAATTCATTACAGCGAAATTGAAGAAATTTTGACAGAAAAAAACGGACCATTTATAAAATCTAAGTCCAAGTTCAAACGAGATTTGCGTACCCTCTTAAATGATATGGTATTGTACGGTTATATTTCAGAGATAGATGATGAAACATATGAATACAAACCCGTTAAGTTGACTTACTGTGACCTTGCGAATGTGGAAAAACGCAACGAAATACCCCAGTATGTAAATGACTACATGAATTTTATAGTCAATTACATTAAAAAAGTCAAAATCCCTGTTTCGGAAGGAGAAATAGCGCTGTACTCGAAAGAAAAAAAGTATGAATGGATACCGAGAAAATTTGAAGGTAGAAGTTTAAAAGAACTTCTTGAATACATGGTCTCTATAGGTAAACTGAAAAAATCCTCTGAAGGGTATTACTTGGCTGAGTATAAAGATGAGAAAAGCGGAAAA
>JBCNVJ010000031.1:0-2556 GCA_039630255.1 Fervidobacterium sp.
GTATGCCAGGAGAAAAAATAAGTGTTAAAAAGCTGCAGGTAGTTCTTGAGGTATTACAAGCACTTGTAAGAGAAAAAGACACAGTTGTTGTTTCCGGAAGTTTGCCTAAAGGGGTTGCTTCAGAATTTTATACTGGTATAATTTTTGCTCTCAAGCAATGGGGAGCAACAGTTTATTTTGATGCTGATGGTGATAAGCTAAAAGCAGGCTTAATTGCTCAACCTGACTATATAAAACCTAACCTCCATGAATTTCAAAGACTGATAGGTAAACACGTCTCTTCTAAGGACGAAATAGTTTCCGAAGCAAGAAAAGTGATAGAAGTTCACGAACTTAATGGTATATTACTAACTCTTGGTGGTGAGGGTGCTTATTTCATTTCAAAAGAAAAAGTGCTCTTTACAAAAACAATTAAGGTAAGTGTAAAGAGTGCTGTTGGTGCCGGAGACTCATTTCTGGCAGGATTTGTTCTGAAGAAATCTGAAGGAGCAAGTGATGAAGAAGCATTAAGATGGGCTAACGCTGCAGGAACTGCAGCGGTAATGACACCTGGAACAAGGCTTTGTAGAAAGTCAGATGTTGAAAAGCTAATTGACAAAATATTCGTAGAAGAATTAAATTGTTAAATTGTTGGTATGTTTTGCCATAAGATTCGTAAGAGTTAACTTCGTTTGTCATTGAATTCTAAGATTCCAACTTCGGTTTTTCGAAATTCATTTGAGAAATTAACTCCACAAAATTTTTCTTGAATTGTTCAAATTCTTGTAGTTTATCGTATAGATTCTCTATCTTGATTCTTTTTGATAGAGTTTCGTAGTATGCAACGTATTCACCAAATTTTTTAACTTGCTTACCAGTATTCTTGCTAAATAGATTTTTTAAGTCTTCATAAATTAACGAATTCGCAAGCATACCAAACATTTCTTCAGGATAAATTTTGTAATCTCTTAAAAAGGGATCTTGCGTTTTTTTGAATAATTTATCAAATAAAGACCTTTTTGAGATTGAAAAATCTGGAAAATTTTGCAATTCATCGGGAGCTACTTCCAAAATTCCATAAGTATAAGGGGTTGGGTTTCTTTGATTAACGATAACCTCAAAAAAATAACTACCATGAGAAAGTTCTACAATCAAATCGAACCCTAACAGCAAAGTTGGGATACTTCTTACCTTTTCAAAAGTTTTAATGATGCTTTTATGTTCCTTACTTTTTACCTCTATTATTCTATATCCTAAGCTATTAAAAATCTTTTTCCTCTGCTCATAGTTTGTTTTGTTAACTTTGTAAACCGTATAAATTATCAATCCATCGGCGATAAACACTGAAATTAAAAGAAAAATCATAATTGTATATGACATAGATCCTTCCCTCCTTTAGAACAAAATCAAAAGTTAACCTTTTACCAGTTTAACCCCGTAAACTTCAAACATTGAACAAACAGGTTCATAGGGACAATTCATTGGACCAAGGTTTCCATATCCGCGACATTTTCTGGTCTGTTTTGAGCCTTTTGGAACGTCAAACTCTTGATTTTCCGTGTTAGAAATCTTGTTTATAAAACTTTTTGAAGTTGGGTCTATAAACACGGGAGTAAAGTCACCATTTAGAGATATTTCATTAAGCAGTTCAGTTAGCCAGTCGATGAATTCTTTTGCTTCAACGACGATAAAATTATTTTTTTCTTCTCCTTCAGTTTTTACTTTAAAAACTAAATATTGTGATTCATTTATTTGCTTCTTTACATACGAATATTTGTAACTTCCATTACTCAACTTTGTTGCAAGTAAAATAAGATAAAAATCTACAGGTTTATCTTTTGGAATTATATCGTTTTGTGAATTTGAAATTACGTAATCATACAACAATAACTGCTCAATTTGAGAATTATCAATAGATGTTGAATGTTTGTAGTCTATTATCGCATATGCAAGTCTATCAATCGGGGTTTTCTCATCTTCCATTGCATAGTTTTGCTCTACTTTGTCTATCCTATCAACACGGACTATTAAATTGTATTTTCCGTGATTTATTCTAAATTCTTTTTCTAAGGCAACGGTATTTTCAGATATTAAATTTGCATTAGTTTTTTTTCCATCTTTTCCTGGTTTAAAAGACTTTGCACCGAGTTTTATTATTCTTCTTGATTCTACAAAATCTTTTAGCAAAGGTATCAATGATTTCAAAATTTCATTGACTTTCATTTCCCGAGGTACGGAATATTTCCATACGCCTTCGGAGAATATAGAACTATATTCTTCACGTATCCAGTTTTTTACCTCATCTTCGTCTATATGAAACCCAATTGGTTTTTCAAAAAATCTTCTCAACACTCTGTGGACAATTAATCCAACGCCTATCGATAATTTTTCGCTTGATTTTACTGGTTTGCTGACATCTGCTATAGATGAATAATAAAATTGCAGCGGACAACGTAAGTAGTTTGATAACTTCGAGTGACTGAAGTCAAATACATTAGTTTGACCTATAATGAAATCAAAAGGTTTAATATAAAATTTTTGCTTTGTAGAGTTTTTCAATTTATAAATTTTGTAGTC
>JBCNVJ010000032.1:0-1185 GCA_039630255.1 Fervidobacterium sp.
TTGGATATATAAATCCATTTTTAGCCATCGAAGGATCGCTTTATAAAGAAGCTTCGGATAAAGGACTACTTGTCAAAAAACTTGATGGTTCGGAATACCATGTTGTTGTCACTACATTTCCTGCCGCACTCTTGGATCTTACTAATCCAGAAACGAAAAATTGGATTAAAGATGTTATAAAAAATAACATGATAGGTATTGGACTTTCCGGTTGGATGGCAGATTTTGGGGAATATCTTCCAACGGATGCTGTATTATACGATGGCACACCAGCTGAGCTTTATCATAACAGGTACCCAGTTGAGTGGGCAAGAATAAATAGAGAAGCTGTCGAAGAATCTGGTAAGTTAGGTGAGATAGTTTTCTTTATGAGGGCTGGTAATCTTGGAAGTAGCAAATATTCCACACTTTTCTGGCATGGTGATCAAATGGTGAATTGGTCAAGGGATGATGGTTTGCCGTCTGTTGTTGTCGCTGCGCAATCTATGAGTATGTCTGGGTTAAGTTTGACACATTCCGATATTGGTGGCTACACAACTCTTGCAAAACACGTACCTGAAATAATATGGACCAAAAGAACGAAAGAACTTTTCATGAGATGGGCAGAACAAGCAACCTTTACCCCAGTTATGAGAACTCACGAAGGAAATTGGCCCGATGAAAATTGGCAATTTGATTCAGATGATGAAACTTTATTGCATTTTTCAAGAATGTCTAAGATCCATGTTGCGCTAAAACCTTATATTAAAGCCATTGTGGAAGATTATGTTAATCAATACAAACCTATATTTATTCCACTGAGTGTATTGTATCCAACGAATGAAACCGGGAGATATAAATATCAGTATTTATTTGGTGAGGATTTATTGATTGCTCCTGTTGTACAACCAGATACAAAAGAGTGGAAAGTGTATTTACCACCAGACAACTGGGTACACCTTTGGAGCGGCAAAGAATACATCGGTGGTACTTACAATATCAGTGCACCTTATGGTTATCCACCTGTGTTTTATAAAGCAAGTTCAAAATTTAGGTATGTGTTCGAAAAAGCGGGTGATGTGAGTTGAAAAAAGTTAAGATTGGACTTGTGGGTTTGATACAACACAACTTCAGAGGGGATAAAGAAAGTGTATATAAAAGATCAATTCAGGAGTTGCACTAAATATTATTGAAGGTAATGCACTT
>JBCNVJ010000033.1:0-7342 GCA_039630255.1 Fervidobacterium sp.
ATTTGATGAGACAACAGAATTATTGAATGATTTACTTAACAAACCAATAAAAGGCGAGTTACCCGAATGTGTTTTGATAGAGGAGTTAATTGAACACGATGAAGAATGGTACTTCTCTTTATCGATCGACAGAAACGCAAGAAAGTTTTTGTACATTTTCTCAAAATTTGGAGGAATAAACATTGAAGAATTTTCAAAAGAAAATCCAGATAAAGTATTCAAAACAAATAATGTACAAAAACTTCCCAAAGAAATTAGAAAAACAGCAGAAAGGCTGACAAATGTATTTATAAAATACGATTTAACACTCTTAGAGATCAATCCAATAGGTTTTTGTAGGGGTGAACTTTATTTCTTGGATGCAGTTTTTCATCTTGATGACAGTGCTATTTTTAGACAATCTTGGATTGGCGAAAAAACAAATGAAAAAATAATTAAGCTTGATGGAAACGTTGGTGTGATTGGTTGTGGTGCAGGTATTGTAATGGCAACTATAGATGTGCTTAAAGAATATGGATTTGAACCTGCGAACTTTTGTGACATAGGGGGTGGGGCAGATAGAGAAGAACTTCAAAATGCTTTAAATGAAGTGAAGAAATATTCAGATGTTATTGTTTTAAATATCTTTGGCGGAATAACTGACTGCTTAGAGATAGCTGAAGGAATAAGGCAGTTTCATTTGAAATTTCCGAATGTAAAACTTATTGTTAGACTCACTGGTAATAATGAAGAAATTGCCAAAGAAGCTTTAAAGTCGTTAGACATTAATTGTGTAGGTGATATGGAAGAACTAATAAATCATCTGAAAAACTTGAATACAAAGAGAGGGAATGACTATGTTTTGGAAAGATAGTAAAATTTGTGTTTATGGAATTACCGGCAGATACGGAAGGTACCATACAAGAAAGATGAGAGACTACGGTACAAACATAGTATGCGGCGTTAGTAAAAGCGAACAATTAAAAGATTTCTTAGGTATTCCTGTATTAAAATCATTAAGGTATTTTACTCACGACAAAGTAGACACCGCTATATTTTTTGTACCGGCACCTTTTGTGTATGAAGCGTTTCTTGATGCATTTGAAAACGGCGTAAAGAACTTTATTGTTATAACAGAACACGTACCAATTCACGATACATTAAAAATGGTAAGGATAACCAAAGAAAATAAATTAACCTTAATAGGTCCAAACTGTCCTGGCATCATACATCCAAGAGAACGAATTAAACTTGGAATAATGCCAGAAAAGTATTTCAAAGAGGGAGAAGTTTGTATAATTTCAAGGAGTGGAACTTTAATGTACGAGATTGCAAAAAACATAAGCGAAAGATTAGGAGTAGGTGTTGCACTCGGTCTTGGTGGAGATCCAATAGTTGGTACCAATGTAGCTGAGGCATTTGAGATAGTTAAGAATCTTGGGTATGAAAAAGTCGTTTTGATCGGCGAGATAGGTGGTGAAGAGGAAATAAATGGTGTGGAACATGCAATCAAAATAGGCTTTAAACCAGAATTTATAAAAGCTTACTTCGCAGGAAGACACGCTCCCGAAGGTAAAAAAATGGGACACGCTGGAGCTATAATCGAAGGTGAACGAGGAACTATTAAATACAAAGAAAAACAACTGAGAGAATACGGTGTATCGGTGGTGAAATTCCCATGGGAGTTAAAAAGAATTACGGTGTAATTTTTAAAGAATACTTACTATCATCCTTTGGAGTTCTTCTAACTGCTCTTGGAATTTCTATGTTTTTGATACCTAACAATATTGCTGCAGGTGGCGCTTCCGGTTTGGCTATAGTTTTAAATAGGTTTATAAATCTATCTGTTGGTATTTGGATGTACATAATAAATGGTCTTTTATTTTTGATTGCCTTCATACTTGTAGGATTTGATTTCAGTTTTAAAACAATTTACTGCACATTCTTACTCAATTTTTTGGTTGATCTTTTCAATAGAATTCTTCCTTTATTCAAATATCAAGGCGATATTATAATTTCTGTGTTCTTTGGAGATATACTAACAGCTATAGGTATGGCAATAGCATTCTCACAAAATGCTTCAACTGGAGGCACAGACATAATTGCAAAGATACTAAACAAATTCTTTGGTTTTCCAATGGGCATGACAATACTATTTTTGGATATTGCAATTGGGGTTTCAGCAGGGCTTGCTTATGAAATCAACACGGGTATGTACTCGGTACTGGCTATTATAATAAATGGAACAACTATTGATTTTGTTATGAAAGGATTAGAGCTATCTGTAAACGTGTGGGTGATTTCGGAAAAATGGGATAAGATAAGAAAATTTGTCATTGAAGAGCTCGAAAGAGGTGTAACTATATTGAATGGCTTTGGCGGTTATACTTTTAGTGAAAAGAAGATATTGTTGATTGCTTTAAAACGTCGTGAACTTCATGAACTTATATCAAATATCAGACAAATCGACCCACATGCATTTTTTATAGTTAACGAAGCACGAAATGTTTTCGGTGAAGGATTTAGAGAACTGATTTAGTCACAAAGTACAAAAGCTTCAAGCTGATTAAACTTTTCTCATTTTATACAAAGCTCAAACACTTTTACAAACTCTATCTCATTCTCACAAGCATTTAGAAGAATTCAACAAATGCATTAAGCATTAACAATACTAATCTAAGATTTACAAAAAAACTTATTCTTTAGGTACTCTCTATATAGCATCCAAGTTTATCAGAGTTTTTTCTTTGGCTTTTGTCTTTAAATGTTATTTTTCATTTATTGACGATTAACAAAGCTATGTTAAGATAAATCTGACAAGTGAATATTATACCCGAAGGGGAGCTCCTACTATGCGGGGCTGAGAGGAGAGAGTCAATCTCTCGACCCTTTGAACCTGAACCGGATAATACCGGCGGAGGGATTCGGGAAGAAGCTTATATTTAATCAATCCCTCCGTACTTTCGGAGGGATTTTATTTTAAAATTCATAAAAGGAGGTTAGTCTTATGTATAGGAAAGATACTATTATAAGCAAACTTATCGTTGAAGAGTTTTTTGAAAAGCTCAACAAAGCTTTGACTGTCGATGTAGCAATAGCTGGATGTGGTCCAAGTGGGTTAGCTTTGGCAAGTGAGCTTGCTAAAGGGGGACGAAGTGTAGCAATATTCGAAGCTAAAAACGAGCCAGGTGGAGGTATTTGGGGCGGTGGTATGATGTTCAATGAGGTTGTACTTGAGAGAGAACTCATAGGCTATCTTAGAGAAAATCAAATCAACTACAAAGAACATGGTGAATTTCTGACAGTTGATTCTGTACACTTTGCTTCTGCATTGTTATACAGAGCCACACAAAATGGTGCATTGATATTTAATAACGTCTTCGTCGAAGATTTGGTTATGTACGATGAAAGAATATCAGGTGTCGTGATCAATTGGATGCCAACGATTAGAGAAAAATTGCACGTTGATCCAATAACGGTCGTTTCAAAAGTAGTTGTCGACGGAACAGGTCACCCAGCAAACCTTGTAAGATTATTGTCTAAAAGAGGTATTTTAAATAGCGTTTCAGGGAACTCTGAAAATTTATGTAGTTGCGGTGTGGTTGAGTATGAATTTCCGATGGATGCAGAGAATGGTGAAAAATTCGTAGTAGAAAATACAAAAGAAATATATCCGGGTTTGTATGTTATTGGAATGGCTGCTGTGAGCGTAGGAGGAGGTCCAAGAATGGGACCTATATTTGGAGGAATGATTTTCTCAGGACTCAGAGCAGCAGAATTAATAGAGCAAGAGTTAAAAAGAATAGATAGTTTCTCAAAAGAGAAGGTGATAAAAGTATGACTCAAATGGACCTTGCAAGAAGTGGAATTGTAACAAAAGAAATGGAATTTTGTGCGAAATTTGAAGAAGTAGACGTACAAGAAGTTGTCAAAAAGTTATCCACTGGTAAGGCTGTAATACCTAAAAACAGATACCACGAACTAAAAAAGCCAGTGATTATTGGCGAAGGTTTTTCTGTTAAAGTGAATGCAAATATTGGAACTTCAAAGGGTTATTCCTCACTTGAAGAAGAAATAGAGAAGATGAATGTTGCCATTCAATCAGGAGCAGATACTGTAATGATCCTTTCAACATGGGGTGAAATCAGGCAGATGAGGAAAGAATTAATAAAACATTGTACTGTTCCTGTAGGATCTGTACCTATTTACGACTCAGCTGTAAAAGCATTTCGTGAAAAGAAGAATGTGGTTGACTTTTCTGAAAGAGACTTTATCAACATGGTACTTGAGCATGCGGAAGATGGTATAGATTTTATGACAATACACGTAGGTATAAATAAAAAGGTTCTTGAGAAAATACAAAATTCACAAAGAATATTAAAAATCGTTAGTCGTGGTGGATCTATTATAGTTGGATGGATGATAAAGAACAACAAAGAAAATCCTTTCTACAAAAATTTTGATGAAATACTCGATATAGCAAAAGAATACGATATAACACTGAGTCTGGGAGACGGAATGAGACCAGGTGCTATTGTTGATGCAACAGATGTTCAGCAGCTCGAAGAATTGTTTGAAATGGGTGAACTTGTGGAGAGATGTCACGAAAAAGGTGTACAAGTAATGCTTGAAGGACCAGGACACGTGCCTTTAAATGATATAGAAATGAACGTAAAATTAATGAAAAAAGTGGGAAAAGGAACGCCAATATTTCTTCTCGGTCCACTACCTACCGACAGAGGAGTAGGTTATGATCATATAGTTAGTGCGGTAGGTGGTGCATTAGCTGGATATTATGGCTGTGATTTCTTATGTTACGTAACACCTGCTGAACATGTTTCTTTACCCACTATTGAAGATGTTAAAGAAGGAGTTATAGCTTCTAAGATTGCTGCAACAATTGCAGATGTAGCAAAAGGTAACAAAAAAGCTCTAAGATTAGAAAAAGAAATGGCAATAGCGCGCTCAAAATTTAGCTGGGACGAAATGTTCAAACTTTCAATTCATTCAGATAAAGCTCAAGAAAAATACAAGCAAAGACCATATGAAGATAAAGGCTGCTCAATGTGCGGACCATTTTGTGCAATAAAGATTGCTCAAGAATTAGAAAGGTGAAAATTTTGTGAGAAGAAAAGTCATATCTACAAGTTTGATAAGGGCAAACATAGAGAAATTAAACGATCTTCCAGTATCAAAGCATTACGAATTGACATTTTTTAAAGAAAATGATCTAAGTAAAATACTCGAATTTTTGCACGCAAAAAACGCTGCATTTGGATTGCACGCACCATTTATATATAGATACAAACAAGTTCATCCGTTTCCCACCTCAACAATCGATGAATTAAGGAAAGATACATATGAGAAAAACTGCAATTGTGCAATCTTAGGTAAAAATATAGGTGCAAGATACGTAGTTATACATTTCCCAAACGCACAACAAAGTGAAAACTGGATAGCAGAACAAAAAATTGTTTATGAAGCAACCGAGGTCATATTTCGACTCAATCAAATAATACCTGTCAGAATAGAAAATGTCTATATGAACGACTATTTTCACTCACCAGAAGATTATACTTGCTTTGTAAAACAAACAAATACAACACTGTGCATAGACATAGGTCATCTACTAATAGACTCTGAAATTTACAACTTTGATCCAGTTGAATTTGTCGACAAATGTGCTGAGTATATAAGCGAATTTCACCTTTACTACGCCGATTTAGAGATTTACAATCAGTGTCATCATGCACCTTGGGGTAATTCAAAAAATTTCTTAAGGCTTCTGGACTTTATAAAAGATTTCGAATGTGATTTTACAGTGGAGGCATCAAACGATTGTAATGATGGACTCGATAAATTGCTAAGTTATGTAGAGGAGGTTACCAAACATGGTGATGGTAATATCAGGATTTGATCCATCAGCAGGTGCTGGAATTTTACAAGATATAAAAAGCTTGTCTTTACTTGGAATAAGTGCAACGGCTGTCGTAAGTACGTATACTGTACAAAACACAGAAAGAGTTTTCTCAGTCACATTTAGAAAGTGGGAAGATATAGATAGAGAACTTTCTGTGCTTGAGAAACCTAAGTATGTTAAAATAGGGCTGATTACACCAGAATTTGTAAAATTGGTACGTGAAAAGTATCCTGAGACAACAATTGTCTGGAATATAATACTAAGCTCAAGTTCAGGGTATTTTTTTGAGGCAGAAGAAGAAGTATTGAGAAATTTAATCTACGCTGATTACGTAATACTAAATAACCAAGAGGCTGAAAAACTTAAACTTAAACCTTCTGAAAAATGTATAATAACCTGCGGACATAAAGAAGGAGACGATGTTAAAGTACTTTACAAAGACAAAGAATTCTCAGCAAAACGTATACATAAACGATTCCATGGAACTGGTTGTGCATTTTCAAGTCTTGTAACCGGCTTTCTTTCTTTTGGATATCAAGTTGAGGAAGCTATATTATCAAGTATGGAAATCATGGAAAAAATACTTTCCTTAAGTAAAAAAGAGCAGGTCGAAAGTGAAAAACTTGCTCGCGAATGGATGAAAATAGATGCATTGGAAAAACTTGAAAAAATAATACCAGAAATTGAAAAAATAGGTCACAAAACGGTACCTGAAGTTGGACAAAATGTATCTTACGCGTTGCCTTGGTCCACAACAGAAGAAGAAGTTGCCAAATTTCCCGGACGAATAAGACTGAAAGAAGGAAAACCATTTTTCGCATCCTCGCCTTCGTTTAAAGATAAATCTCATACAGCAAGAATGAGCATAGCCGCGAAAGAATTTGCCCCACATGTACGTTGTGTCACTAATGTAAAATATGAAAAGCAATACATCGATAATGCAATAAAAAATGGTTTAAAAGTATTCAAATACGACAGAGCTTCTGAACCTATTGAAATCTCAAACCATGACGGAAAGTCAATGCAGTGGATGATACAGCAAGCTGTGAAAACAATTGGCAGCTTACCTGATATAATTTATGATGAAGGGTGGTATGGGAAAGAAGCAATGATAAGAATTTTTGGGAGAAATCCTCAAGAAGTAATGCAGAAAGTTTTAAAAATTATTAAAGATTCTAACAAAGATTATTAATAATAAACCTTAAGTGGTATAATAATACATAGACAAAAAATTCTTTTGTTAAGGAGGAAACATGAAGAGATTTTGCACAACAGGACCAGTTGATAAACAAACGTGTTATTACGTTGAACGAAGTGAAGAAATGAAAAAAGCGCTTGAATACATCGAAAATTATCGATACTTTACAATCTCTGCACCAAGACAAACAGGAAAGACTACTTTCCTTCTCGATGTCGTTGAGAATATTAAAGATAAATTCTTGA
>JBCNVJ010000034.1:0-14049 GCA_039630255.1 Fervidobacterium sp.
AAATTAAAACCCACCATAATGTTGGAGGATTACCGGAAAATCTACCATTTCAGATTATAGAACCTCTCAGGTACCTTTTTAAAGATGAAGTCAGAGTACTGGGCAAGGAACTTGGCCTTCCTGAAAGTATTTTACAGCGTCATCCATTTCCTGGTCCTGGATTAGCGGTAAGAATTATAGGACCTGTCACAAGCGAATCTATTAAACTCTTGCAGGAGGCAGATTACATCTTTGTCCAAGAGCTAAGGAAATGGGATTTGTATAATAAAGTTTGGCAAGCGTTTGCAGTGCTTTTACCAGTTAAATCTGTAGGGGTTATGGGAGATTATCGAACATATGAAAACGTTATTGCACTACGAGCTGTAACAAGCGAAGATGGTATGACTGCAGACTGGGCAAAATTACCACATGAATTTCTTAACCATGTGGCAAAGAGGATTGTTAACGAAGTACGAGGAATAAACAGGGTGGTGTACGATATAACATCCAAACCACCTGCAACTATTGAATGGGAGTAAATATTCAGTTTTTCAAAAGCACCATTGTGATATCGTCCTCCTGTAAGGGGGACGTTCTTTCTTTTAAAATTTTTAGATAAATCAAACTTAAATCATCCCGGCTATCAATTACCGACAACAATCCCTCAGGATTTAACATTCCTTTTTTAGTTTTCATCTCCGTGATACCATCTGTGTAAAGTAATAAACTTCCGTCTGATAGATAATGTTTGTTTATTACTGAAAAATCGTAATCTTGGGATAACCCAAAACCTACAGGTGGTATGTTAGTAGTTTCCAAAATTTCTTTCCTTGAAATATTTACAGGAGATGGATGGGCTATGTCAAGAAATTCAAACGTATCTTTTTCTAATCTTCCAAATATTGAAGTAAAGTATAAGCCTTCGAACTGATATTTTTTCATCTCATTTTCAACAAGTAGAGGTACTCCACTAATAGGAGGATCAAATGACAAAACAATGTCGAAAATTGTTCTCAAAAGCATACTTACAAGTGCTGCTGCTATTCCATGTCCACTAACATCTATGACGCCAAGCCATGGCGGATTGTAATATATCATATCTCCACCAAGCCCTGCCGAAGGTCTGTAAAAAAATTCTAATCTATCTGTGTTTTCTGGAACAAATGCTTGCTGGATCTTTATAGCAATGGCCATGTCACTATCCATCTTTTCAGCATCATTAAAGATCTCAATAGCACCAAGTACTTCACCATCTACTTTTATTGGAATACCAGAAACAGAAAATGGCCTTCTTGTTCCACTCTTTGTAAGTCCGTACACAGCAAATGGGACTTGCACAGGTTGTCCACTTTTTATAGACTGATACAAAGGACATAGTTCAGTGGAACAAACTGGTATACCTGTTCTATCGATATGATTCAATACTTGCCTTGCGCACGGTTTACCAAGTACCTCACTTTGGGAATAACCAGTTAGGTATTCAGCTGCTTTATTCCAAAATATAATTATTCTGTCTTTTGATACTATGTACGCTGGGATTTCAAGATTATCAAGAAATTCTAAAACAATTGACCTTTTCAAATATTCTAACAGTTTATTCAAATTGCTCATTATCTTCACCTCACAATTGATTGATCAATCAATTATATATGTCAAAGTTTTTATGAATTTTTAGATTTTCCAAATATTTTGTATACATGTTTTTGTCGGTTAATTCTTTATACGTTAGATTAATTTGATCATATGAGAATACCGTAGGTATCTTTTCTAAAACAACTTTCCCTGTTGGAAAAACGATGTAACTTCTTGTATTTGGCAACACTCTCCAAAATTCATCAACGTAAAATTCTTTTGGAATTGTATATTGCTGGCTTGAAGAGATTATTTTACCCAAAGAGTATTCTGAAACAAATGCTAATATTGTTCTATGAGGTCTGTAAAAGCACGTATTATCTATTAAAAAGTATACCGAACCTTTTATCCTATTTTGCGAAGGGGTAATAGGAATTTGTTCTTTTTTTATTAACTTATCTTTGTGTCTTGTGTATAAACTTGGATATAAATTAACTGGTTGATTTACAAGATGGGAAAGAATAAATGATGGAATTGTGTCATCACCATCTGATGCATATCTTAGGTCAAATATTATCTTTGATGTCTCTGTGCTTTCTTGTGCAACTTGTTCAAATTGCTGGGAAATATTAATCATATCTTCTTTTGAAGAAACTTTGAAAGTATTTATCTTGACAAAAATGGTATCCTGTGATTTATAAACATCAATCACACTTTTCTTGGTTGGAAACGGTTCGACACCTTTTAAGTATGCTATTCTCTGGGTATTGTTTTCTGGTAGTCTGTAAGTTATCTGAACGGAACTTGCATCGATTATCTTGAGATAGTATTGCAGTTGTTTATCAACGAAAGAATATTTGGATTCAAACTCACCAAGATTTGGATAGAACTTACTATACTTTTTTAACACTTGTTCGATTGGTATACCATTTATCGAAAGAAGTACAGAGCCTTCAGGAACATCACAAACACTTTCAACAACAACTACCTCTCCTGATATATACTTAAATCTGAGCGGTAGAACTTTATCAATTCTCCTTAGTGGTACCTCTATTCTTGTTGTACCATCGTTGAGCAATGTAAGTGCATCAGAAATTTTAAGAGCAAAACCGTAAACTGTTAGTCTTTGATCAAATTGTATCTGTTGTACTCTAAATTGGTTTCTCAGAATGGGGTCAAATAAGTCTACATGACGATCAAACAGGTATTCCTTTACCACTTCAAAGTCAACCTGCAAAGCAAAAGGTGAAAATCTGAGATGTTCGTAGATAAATATTGTTATCCCTCCAATAAAGAAAACAGCAATTATGAACCAAACGGTAAAGTTAGGTAACCTCATTAAACCACCTCCAACTATGTTCAATTTATATTATACCACTTTGAGTGTATGATATAATTGTTCTGGGGGTAATCCATCTTTGACAGTTGTATTAGAGAGGTGGTTTGTATGTTAGAAGAATTTGACACTATTGTGAATCGCAGAAAAACAGATAGTTTTAAATGGGATATGATATTAAATCTGCATGGTGAGGATGTGTTACCTTTGTGGGTAGCTGATATGGATTTTAAAACTTCCCAGAGTGTGATTGATGCTTTATCGCAACGAGTGCAGCATGGGATATTTGGCTACACGTATCGTTCAAATAGTTATTATGAAACAATAGTTAATTGGTACAAAAACAGGTACAATATAAATATTCAAAGTGAATGGATAGTCAATGGTCCAGGCGTTGTACCAATGATTGCTTTTTTGATAAACGTTCTTACATTACCCGGAGATAAGGTAATCATTCAACCACCGGTTTATCCGCCTTTTTTTAGAGTGATCGAAAGTAACGGCAGAAGGGTTGTTGAAAATCGGCTTATGAAAAAGGATAACTCTTGGTTCATGGACTTTGATAATTTGGAATCTCTGATTGATGAAAGAACTAAATTGATAATAGTCTCCAATCCACACAATCCAGTCGGACGAGTTTGGCAATACCAAGAACTTGAAAAACTCCACGATATAGCAATGAAAAGAAACTTAATTATCGTATCAGACGAAATACACGCTGATATAGTCTACTCGCCAAATAAATTTGTAAGTTTTCTTGAAATAAGTAAAGATAACGTTATTGTACTTAATTCCCCAGGTAAAACTTTTAATATAGCTGGGTTAACAAACTCATACGGCATCATTCCAGATAGCAAATTAAGAAGTACTTACAAAAGCTATATTGAAAGCATGGAATTGATGATTGGGAATGTACTCTCTATTGAAGCATTAAAAGCTGCTTACAATGATCCTGATTGGGTTGAAAAACTTGTCTCGTATCTTAAAAGAAATCGCGATTATGCTTACAATTTTCTATTAAAAAATACACCATTACTTAAACCAAGCTTGCCCGAAGGTACTTACCTTATGTGGATCGACTGTTCAAAAACTAAACTTGAAAATCCACAAGAATTTTTCCTAAAAAATGCAAGAGTTTTTCTAAACGATGGAAAAGATTTTGGAGACAAGAGTTTTGTAAGACTTAACTTTGCTTGTCAATTTTCCGTGTTAAAAGAAGCACTTGAAAGAATCAAAGGTGCATACGAAAACGCTTTGGATTTTCAAGCTTTCAAATTACCAGACGAACGATTTGAGGTCTGTAAAAAGATTCGAGAAGAAGTTTTTGTTATTGAGCAAGGCATAGACATATCTTTGGAAATGGATGGCAAAGATTACGAGGCAGTACATTTCATTTTAAAACATTTCTCTGAACCTATAGCCGTAGCGCGTGCAAGAGATATGGGTAAATATTGGAAAATTGAACGTGTGGCAGTTCGAAAAGATTTCAGAAACTTAGGATACGGTAAAGTCATTATGCGACATATAGAGGCATTCTTATCCAATATTGAGCAAAAAATTTTTTCCCTGAACGCGCAAATTCAAGTAAAAGATTTCTACAAGAAACTTGGTTACAGACAAGTAGGGGAAGAATTTGTCGAAGCTGGAATTTTACACGTTAGAATGGAGAAGGTGTCGTAAGTGGATTTTAGTAAAGTGTATTTAACATTTTTCCTTGTAATTCTTATCTTTTTTGTAGGATTTTCCCGAGGTGATTGTTTTTTAGAATTAAAAAGTGATATCGCAAGTTTGTCAGAAAATATCGAAGAATTTCTTTCACATCCCCTTACAACTTTTTCTGCAATTGCATTTGCGTTTGATGAAACACTCGGCAAGGTTTATCCAAAATCATCGTTTTTGAGCTTTCTTGATAAGCTCGATTTTCCACATTTTCTTGGCTTAGCAATTTTGGCATCCGCAATAGTATTTCCTATTGATTATTATGCAAGCTTTACTATCTTGGAAAGTTTTACTTTTACAACGATAGTGGTAGGTTTAACAAAGTTTTTAGTTGGTCGCATGAGGCCGTATGTTGAGAATGATCCCTATGCTTTTAAGCCTTTGAACTTTTCAAAAGATTATCAATCATTTCCATCCGGTCATTCGGCATTATCTTGGGCAATCTTCACACCAATTTCTTTAAGATTTGGTGATTTTTGGCTCGCGATACCTATGGTAATTTCTGCCCAAAGGTTATGGTCTAATAATCACTGGACATCAGATGTACTATTTGGGACATCGATTGGTTACAATATAGGGAAAATAATGTTTTCAAACAAGGAGGAATAAGGTTATATTATGTCTTTTATATTTGATTACGATAAGAATATTCCTTTTAACCTTGAAGAAGATATTCACGAAAAATACTCAATACTAAGTGTAGATACTGTGTACGAACCAGATATTCCTGAGTCCAAAAGAATTTACATATACCAATACCGTACAAAAGATCCCTGGCTTACGATGATTTTTTTGCATGGAATTGGTAATGGACACATTGCTTATCTGATGTGGTTTGCAGAACAATTTGCTAAACATGGTATAGAAACATTTTTCATGATTCATCCATATCATTTGCAACGCGCGAAACCAGAATGGAATGGTGGAGAGCCGTTTTTCCATCATTCTCCAGCCCATTGCGTAATTAGATTCCATCAGGCAATAAAAGATGTTAGAAGAACCATAGATTTAATCCAAACGTTCAATGAACTACAAAGTCTGCCAATTGCTATTATGGGATTCAGCTTCGGTGGAATGATAGCCACAATGAGTATGGCTATTGACGAGAGAATTAAAGTCGGTATATTAGCATTTACAGGCGGGGATTGGAGATGGATAAACTGGTATTCCCCTTATGTAGAACCAGTAAGAGAAGGGTACAAAGAGTTTAGCAATGAATGGGGATGCTTCGATGAAGAAAAATGCATACAACTTAGAAGCGAAGGAAGAAAAAGATTACACAACTTAAAATCAATTTTTCAAATTTTCGATCTAAAACCTACATGTTTCCACTACGATCCAATATCCTACGCAAAGTTTGTGAAACAACCAACTTTAATGTTTCAAGGAGTTTTTGATAAGGTCATTCCACGGCAAGCTTTCAACAGTTTGTACAGATTGATTCCAAATGCAAAGAAAATAGTTGTACCATCTGGTCATAAATCATCTTATGTGTTTAGAAGATTCATACTAAGAAATTCATTAAAATTTTTAGAAAATTCAGTCAAAAAAGATTCGTAGGTTTGTATCAACTTATTATTTTCTTGCTGTAAATATATGCTCAACTTATTGTTGCTTTTTTCTTATCGATAGTATTAATCCGAGTACAATGGATAATAAAGCTGCGGCAAGTACACGATACACTGTTGGAAGTAGAAAAGTTATAGTATGTGCAGGAATCCAGAAAAACGGAATTGTTTTGAGGATTACAAAATTTACAAATTTATTCCAATCTATGTAATTCATTGCCTCATTTATTTTTAACCCGAGCATCTTATTTAGCTTTCCGCCAGACAGGTCTATATAAGCATCAGTAATTCTATGAAAAGCCATAAAAGTAGGTGCAAATATGAGATTCATTAACACACTTGTATAGAATGCCTGAAGAAATTTCTTACAGGTATGTGTGTATGGCAAAAGATTTTTCTCTAAAAGAATCGCTGTCCCACTTGCAAACAATTCAAATACCAAAACAAAAACAACGCCCAAAAATCCCCACACAAAAAATCTGTAAATAAATCCAACAGGAAAAACATATTTACCTTTCAAGATACGTAATGCAAGTATTTCACCAAAACTTGCCAAAATTCCAACTTTCAGAAACCCCATGATGTATGGGTGCGAGTTATTCAGAGAAACATACACATTTCTTGAATTATCGTTGAGAAGCATTAATGCAATCACGATAAAAAAACTTACAGATAATAAATCACTTTTTTTCAACAGTTCCACACTCCCAATTGCTAAAATAATTATATGTCATCCTGAACATCCAAGTAATAATTTATTATCTCATCTTCTGTGAAAAAAATCGAAGCTTCTCTTTCAAAACTTTCTAGGCTATCACTTGCATGGATAAGATTCTTAGTAACAGTCAAAGCAAATTCTCCTCTAATAGAACCAGCCTCCGCTTTCAATGGATCAGTCGCACCAACAATATGCCTCACAAGTTCAAGAACTCTTGGTGCCTCTAAAATAACTGCAACAACAGGTCCACTGAGCATGAAATTAAGCAATTCCTCATAAAATGTCTTTCCTTTATGAGGCTCATAAAGTTTTTCTGCCTGTTCACGACTCATTTTCAAAAATTTTAGACCAACTATTTTTATTCCTCTTTGTTCGAATCTTTTAAGTATCTCTCCCACAAGTCCTCTTCTAACAGCATTGGGTTTGAGTATTATAAAAGTTCTCTCCAAGATAACACCTCCAAATACTTATAATTGGTAGAAAGGGCACTTAAAACATCATCCATTTCGTTTTTTGGATACTTTGTCATGACAAAGGTTTTATCTAAGTTCGAACCGTTAATGCTATTAATGCACCTTGCCAATATCACATCTCCTAGATATTCAGGAAAAATACGTTCTCCACACTTTTCATTTCTTGGAACAACGTTACCACCAATGAGTTTTCCTAAATCAAGATTGTACTTCTTACAAAACAAACTCAAAAATGCAGCCTGAATAGCAAACACAACCTTTGGATGGTTAGGAAAATGTTCACGAAGGACTTGAGAAATAATAAATGCATCTTCTACTTTTGATCTTTCAACAACGGTTCTATATTCTTCTATTACTCCCATAAAGATTTTGTAATTTTCTCCGCTTTTCCTAACTGGTAAGATAGCTCCCATACCTTCAGTTCCATTTTCTTGAACCTTAACTACTATGTATTCAAAGCCATCAACTCTTTCAATATTGTAAAAAAACTTCATCAGAATTCTCCCCCACCAAGCAATTTTTCGTACGCTTCTGAGGCTATATAAGAGTCTATTTCGTTAATCTTGCTTAATATTTCACGTTGCTTATCCGAATCTAAGGTTTTCAATATGTTCACAATTTCATCTGAGGTAATAGTCTTATTTTTAACCTTTTCGTATATCATCTCTTCTAATCCTACACTCTGTTGAGTTAAATTTTCAGACATAGAAGTACTTGTCTGAGATTCCTGGTCTGATGGTTCTTTTGACCTTGTAATAACAGGTACCTGAACTTGTATTGGTAGAGAAATTGGTATCGTTCCGATTTCAGTATTTAGTGCTATTTTTTTCCAAATAGGTGCTACATCTTTACCACCTGTAAGATTCTTACCATCTTTTGTCAAAAGAAATAGGTATTTTCCATCTCCTCCAACAAACCAAGCATTTTTTTCAGCAGTACCAGTTTTTCCGTAAATTTTTCTTCCTGGAATATAAGCAGATTTACCTGTACCCATTGTCACGACCTTTTCCATTAATTGTAGTGTCAACACAGCAGCTTCCAAAGGTGTTCGCTGATCAAAACCTCTCAGCGGTTTTATTACATTCAGTATCTCCGGCCTGTAGGTGTAGTACGTGATACCATCTTTATCTCTTACAAATTCAATAAGCTTTGGTTTGAATATTACCCCTCCGTTAAATATCGGTTGAAACCCTTTTGAAACATCAAATAATGACGTTTCAATTGTACCAAGAGATATGGTAACATCGTTTGGGTAATAACCTTCAATCATAAGCCTGTTTTTCAAAAAGTTCCTTACGTTACTTTGTCCAAGTTGCATGAAAAGATTAACAGATGGAACATTTCTTGAGTAAATAAGCGCATTCTCAAGACTAACCTCTTGCCAGTACTCCTTGTCAAAGTTTTGAGGAGACCATGTACCAATCGTAATTGGTTTATCTTGAAGAATGTCACTTTTGTTTCTTCCGGCCATAAATGCTAAATAATAATACAGTGGCTTTACAACTGAACCAATCTGTCGTTTTCCTGAATTTATTCCAAGCCCATACGCAGCTCGGATTTTTCCCGTTGAGTGTTCTATTATTAATCCGGCCATATTTCTTTTGTCAATATTGTTTTGCAAAAGACTTTGCAGCCTTTTATCTATCGTTGTTCGAACACGAAATCCATTCCTTAGTAAGCTAAGATCGAAATTCAGTTCCTTTAACTCAAGAACTATCATCCAAAAAAGATCTTCGTCAAACGAATTATATTGTTTTCTAAAACTCTTTGCATTTTCTGTGGAAAGTTGGGAAAGTGTATTTTGATACTCTGATTCACTTATAACACCGTTCTCTTTCATCTTTCTTAAAGTTGTCCTACTAAATTCCACGTTTAAATCCTTTGTTGGATTTGCTTTTTCAGGGGATCTTAAAGTTGAAACAAGCATTGCAATTTCAACAGGTTGAAGTTCATCAAGTGTCTTCCCAAAATAATGTTTCGCTGCTGCTGGAAAGCCGTACAAACCGTTCCCAAGATAAACCGAATTTACGTACATTTCAAGAATTTCTTCCTTGGAGTAGTTTTGCTCAAGCCACAAAGCAATGAAAATTTCTTTTATTTTTCTTTTCCAAGTTCTTTCTTGAGAAAGATAAAGCGTTCTTGCAAGTTGCTGAGTTATCGTACTCCCACCTTGAATTTCATCTGTTGTAATTATAACAAACAGTGAGCGAATAATACCTTTTATGTCTACACCGCTGTGTGAGTAAAACCTCTTATCTTCTGACGCTATTATGCTATCTTTCACCATGGCTGGAATGTCCTCGTAATCTACCCAGATGTTTTTCGGTGTATAAAGTGGTGTTCCATCGGAGTATTCCACCGTTAAACTTGCCGGTGTTTTGTTAACAGGCAACTCAAGCTTGGCTGTGTAATTCCTATATATTTGCAAACATATAGAAAATGTTATAAAAAGAAACACTACAAATAACACTAAGAAAAGTATTAATCTTTTCAAACGCATCCCTCCAAATTTAGTAGGTATTCTTTCCATTTTATTAAATCTGTTCTTTTGTTTCTTCCACCAAATCCTCCTATGTTGTTTTTACCCACTACCCTATGACATGGTATGTAAATTGGTAAGGGATTCGAAGCCATCGCGTATCCAATTACCTTAGGAGTTGTAGCACACATTCTTGCCAACTGCCCGTACGTAATAATTGTACCATACCCTATGTTTTCTCTCAAATGGTGCCAGATCGTATTAAACATTGGACCAGTATTGTAAAATACAGGAAAATCAAGCCTCTGTCGTTTTTTATTTAAGTACTCTTTTATTTGAACAGTAAATATGTTGAAGCCAACTTCTGGTAAAATTTCGTTTGAAAACTCTATCTTGTGACAAACATCAGAAGAAGTATAGATGAGAATACTTCCAATTTCGCATCTAACAACTGAAATTTCATAGCTTTCCATAAATATACCTCCTAACTTATAAGTTGCTAAGGTAGAATATTCAGTTTAAAATAGAGACATGAATGTTAAGTTATAAACTATTCCAAATCCAAGGGGCGATCGCTTTGAACATCGATATTGAGAAGTACCTAAACAATATTATCATAAAACCTCAAACTAATAAACGAGAAAGTTGGGATGATTATTTCAAAAGATTGGCAAAAGTCATCGCAGATAGATCAACATGTGTTCATAGAAAAGTCGGAGCACTCATAGTGAAGGACAAAAGAATTCTTGCAACTGGTTACAACCAGCCGCCTTCTGGATTCCCACATTGTGATCAAATTGGTTGTATCCGGGATGACTTAAATATTGCTTCTGGGAGAAATCAAGAAATTTGTTACGGGCTTCACGCTGAACAAAATGCTTTAATGCAAGCTTCAAGATTTGGTATTTCAACTGATGGTGCCACAATTTATGTTACTCACAAACCTTGTTCTGTCTGTGCAAGGTTGATAATAAACGCTGGGATAAAGCGAGTTGTTTACATAGATGGTTATCCAGATCCTCTTACGGATTTCTTCTTTCAGACATGTGGAGTTGAGCTGAATGGAGGTGGCAAAGTTGAAGAGGGATAGATTAGTTCAGTATCTCAGAAGTGACAGATGGCCAACAGTTTGGTGCCCAGGATGCGGTAATGGTATCATATTGAAGAGTTTCCTTGATGCCTTTGATCAAACTGGACTGAAACCAGAAGAAACAGCCGTAGTTTCGGGTATAGGTTGCTCTTCTCGAGCAACGGGTTATATAGATTTTAATACATTACATACTTTACACGGAAGAGCAGTAGCATTTGCAACAGGAGTTGCTCTCTCTCGCCCGGATTTTAAAGTGGTGGTCATGGGTGGAGATGGAGACATAACTGCTATAGGTGGTAATCATTTCATTCATGCCTGCAGGAGGAATATAAATTTGACAATTATAATATATAACAATATGATTTACGGTATGACTGGAGGTCAACATTCTCCAACAACACCAAGCGGAAAAATCGCAGGTACAATGCCAATGGGAAATGTTGAAGAACAATTTGATATAGTAGATCTCGCAGTTGCCTGTGGTGCAACATATGTTGCTCGTTCCACAGTTTATCATTACCCATTAACGGTCAAGTATATAAAAGAAGCTTTACTGCACAAAGGAGTTTCTGTTGTCGAAGTTATGTCAAACTGTCATACATACTACGGAAGATACAATCTTTTAAGAGAGCCTTGGCAGATGATGGAATTTTTCAAAGAAGCAGCTGTCATGAAAGAAAAAGCAGACAAAATGAGTAAGGAAGAATTAATCGGAAAGATAATAATAGGTGTTTTCAAAAAAGATGAATCCAAACCAGACTTTTACACTCGCTACAGGCTAACTTATGTTGGAGGGAGTAAAAATGAATAGACCATTTTCTATCAGAATAGCTGGTATAGGCGGACAAGGAAATCTGTTGGCTGGTTATATATTGTCTGAAGCATTCGTTTTGCTTGAAAAGTACGTGATTCAGACACAAAATTATAGTGAACAAGTTAGAGGTGGACCAAGTTACTGCGATGTCCTGATGTCAGATGATCCAATCTTGTATCCAAGGGCAGTAATGTTTGATTCGCTAATAATCATGCATCCTTCTATGGTAAATCATGGAAAATTTGTTGCAACCAATGGTATAATAATATACGATAGCACATATATTAACGACTTACCAAATGAGATAAAGAGAATAACACGTAGGGTTATCAACGTGCCAGCAAGTAAACATGCTATCGAAAAATATGGAAATGCTATGGTATCTAATATGATCTTGCTTGGTGCGTTCGTGAAAAGTACTGCTATAGTGGATTTTGAAGTACTTTTTGAAGCAGTCAAAAAGGAAGTTAGTCCAAAATACTTTGACATGAATGTGGAGGCGATCAAATTTGGAGCCTCGCTCACGGACAAAGTTTTTAAGCCGCGAATTTCAAGAAAGAGAAAGAGAACAATTGGGTTCGAGTAATATTGTAGAATCTTTTTCTCACGCAATTGAAGGAATCGTAGAATCCATACTCACGGAAAGAAATCTTAGAATACACTTCTTAATAGGTCTCATCGTTCTTGTTACTACACTCTTCCTCCCCGTCAACAGGGAGGATTTGTTATGGATTATTTTTGCTGTATTCTTCGTGATTTGGTCTGAATTAGTGAACACTATAATAGAACACTTAATGAATTTATACAGCAAAGATTTTCATCCTGTTATAAAAATAATCAAGGATGTAAGCGCTGGAGTTGTTCTTTGGGCAACCATATTTTCCGTAACTGTTGGAATAATAGTGTTTGGAGAGCTTCTATTTAATTGGGGCTTGGAAGTCGGAAAAATTTTTGCTATAATATCTTTGATATCCTTTCCATTACTAAGTTTTAAGGTGGTGAAAAATTGGAGGAAAAAAAGATAAAAGTAATGATAGTTGATGATTCCCCCTTTATGAGAATGATATTAAAAGATATCATTGATCAGCAAACAGACATGCAAGTAGTTGCTACAGCAAGAGATGGAATGGAGGCTGTCGAGCTATGTTTGAAATATAAACCTGATATAGTTACTATGGATGTTGAAATGCCAAAATTAAATGGTATAGAAGCGCTTAAAGAAATAATGAAACGCTCTCCAACAAGGATAATCATGGTAAGCAGTCTTACTGAGGAAGGTGCCGAAATAACACTCTTAGCTCTTGAACTTGGTGCTGTAGATTTTATTACAAAACCCTCAGGCAGTGTCTCCATGGATTTTAGAAAGATGGGACCCGAACTTGTTCAAAAAATCCGTGATGCTGTGAAAATAGATATAAGTCGCTTATTGATAAATAAAAAACCATCAACTGCTTTGAAGATAAGGTCTATGGTTTCAAGTAAAGTAGTTGTTATCGGTTCATCAACAGGGGGTCCAAGATCTCTTGACTTTGTTATACCTCCTCTTCCAAAAGACTTTCCTGTACCAATATTGATAGTCCAGCACATGCCAGCCGGTTTTACAAGATCACTTGCTCAAAGACTTGACAGAATATCGAATCTTTCTGTGAAAGAAGCAGAGGAAGGTGATGAGTTAAAACCAGGGTGGGTATATGTCGCCCCAGGTGATTATCATATGGGGATAAAACATCAAGACAGAAGGAGTATAATATATCTTGACAAAAAAACGGAAAAGATTAACAATGTAAGACCTTCTGTTGATTATACACTCGATAAAGTTGCTGAAATATACAAGGAAAAGACCGTGGCAGTTATATTGACAGGAATGGGAAGAGATGGTGCAAAAGGAGCTTTCAAAGTAAAATTTTTCAAAGGTACCGTTATTGCTGAAAGCCAAGAGACGTGCGTAGTTTATGGAATGCCTAAAGCTGTTGTTGATGAAGGCTATGCCGATTTTGTTCTGCCTGCAGACAAAATCCCCGAAAAACTAATTGAAATTATTTAACTTTAAAGGTACTTCATTATCCGATTCGTAACTTTTTTATTCTTGTTTACACATTTTTCGTTAAATTAAAGATTTCGACAATAATTTGTTCTATATTTTCTTACAGTAATCTAAAAAATTTATCATATCAAAAGTCTATCATAGGAGGTGTTCAGATGGTGAGTTTCAAAAAACTTCTTATTTTTGTTTTCGTAGCGCTAACTATTGTAAGCTCTTTTTCAAGTACTTATAAAGATGTTCCAGCTAATCATTGGGCT